>CALIZI010000169.1 GCA_938028705.1 uncultured Saprospiraceae bacterium
ATCAATTGAATCCGAATTTGAGGCAATAACATAGTACAGGCTGCTTTAGCTGCCTTAAACGGTAAAAGGTCTTTCGACCTTTTGGGCAGCTAAAGCAGCCCGTACTATGGATTAGAAGAGTGTTAATTCGGGTAATAATCTAAAGGACTTTCGATGGTAGGGTGTTGCGCCATGTATGCGGATGGCTTCGCGGTGGGCTTTGGTGGGGTAGCCTTTGTTGCTATGCCAACTATATACCGGAAATTCTTGGTGGAGGGTTTTCATGTAGTCGTCGCGGTGGGTTTTGGCGAGTATGGAGGCTGCGGCTATGGAGAGGTATTTGCCATCGCCTTTGATGATGCAGTGGTGTGGAATATCGGGATAGGGTTTGAAACGATTGCCGTCAATGAGTAGTGATTCGGGTGGGGTGGTGAGTTGTTGGATAGCACGGTGCATGGCAAGGAAGGAGGCGTTGAGGATGTTGATTTGGTCAATTTCGGCAGGAGAAACGGTAGCTACTGCCCAAGCAATAGCTTGTGATTCGATGATGGGGCGTAGTGTGTCGCGTTGGTATTCAGTGAGTTGCTTGGAATCGTTTAATAGTTCGTGTTCAAAATCGGGGGGCAGGATGACTGCCGCCGCATGTACCGCACCCGCTAAACAACCTCGTCCGGCTTCATCACATCCGGCTTCTATGATGTTTTTTTTATAATATTTTTTTAACATGGATTTTAGTAGTGAGTAGCGAGTAGTGAGTAGTGAGTTAGCGAGTAGCGAGTATCAAGTTATAGGTTTTTGTTGTATGTTTTGCTTTGCCTTCGACTATGCACATATTTAGCGTGGGAGTAGTGAACCGAAAAAGTATATGACCCCGATAACTATACGGGGATAAGGCACTGACCTCGTATCGCTTTAATAGGACACAATCTGGAAGCGTTGTGCTACGGTGTCAGGCAAAAGCATTTTTAACATAAAAAAAGACCTCGTTACATACTACTATACATGAACCCCCAAACCAGAATGTCTTTCTGAATTTATTTCAGAATCTCCCAAACTACCAGCACGATGTTAAATGTGGGCTACAAATTTGTATCTTACTATAAATCAATAAATTAGAGCATTTTTCATCAGTCGTTTTCCATTGCCCAGGAGATGCTGAAATAAATTCAGCAAGACGTTTTCTTTTGGGTTTTTGAGGTATGTATAGTAGTATGATCTCGTTATTCGATATTACTAATCACTACACTATCCATTCAACTTCACATATTCCCGAATTTGATAATAGTCCACTACGCCTGTGACTTCACCGTTTTCATAGACGGGCATAACGGGGGTTTGCTGGTGCGTCATTTGATGATAGACTTGTTGCAAATTGAAGTCGGGATCTACGTATTCGATTCGGGTATTCATGAGTTCGCGGATGTAGAAACCGTCATTTACTTTTCTGAATCGGGATAATAATTTTAATAAAAAATGACCTTTATTTTTGTGGTATTTTAATGCTCTGATGATGGTCGGGCGGGTAATGATACCTCGCAAATCGGTTTCTTCTTCTGTACTTTCGACGACCAAAAAACCCTGCTCGGCGGTGGAAGTGAGGTAAGGTGTGATGTCGTTGAGTCCTTTGTCGATGGGTAAGAGGGTAAATTGGGTTCGCATGATGTCGCGTACTGTTTTGCCTTCTAAGGCTTCTTCGGTCTGGACGGAATAATACTCTTGTGAGGCAGCCACGTAAATGAAAATTGCAATCAAAATGAGCATAGGGCTACCTCCGGGCATGAAGCTGAATATGGCAAAAACGATGGCAAAGGCACGTCCGAGATAGGAAGCGATTTTGGTGGCAGTGACGCGCCGAAAACGCAAGGCAAGTAAGCCGCGCAAGACCCGTCCGCCGTCCATAGGAAAAGCGGGGATGCAATTGAAAATAACGAGACCGATATTGGTGATAAAGAGCCAAGAGAGGAAGTTTGTTTGGTCGATGACCAGTCCGTCGGCTTCTTCAGGAATGGTATCGAAAATACCTTGTGAGGTGAGTAAAAAATAAATGAATAGGGCAGTAGCAATAGCGACATTGACCATAGGCCCCATGACGGCTACGACTATTTCGCGCCACGGCTGTTTGGGCATAGATTTGAGACGGGCTACGCCACCAATGGGCAATAGGGTGATGTCTTCTGTGCCAATGCCATATCGTCGGGCGGAGAGGGAATGCCCTAGTTCGTGTAAGACGACACAGCCGAATATCGCCAATACAAAACCGACCAGCCAAAGTAGTTCTGTGGTGTCCATGCCACGACTCATGCCGTCATAGACGAAGTAGGCTATCAACAAGGGGAATGTCCAATGTACGTAGAGCGGGATGCCACTGATTTTGCCGAGTCGTAGTCTTTGTTTCATGTATTTTTTGATTGTGTTTTTTGGTGTCAGGTATTTGGACGTTTTTTTGTAATGAAAGCTACTACGTAACAGGAAATTGTGGGGTTTGGTTGTGTGTTTTCGGCAGAACGCTTGTGGTTCTTGCCGTCGAAAATTTGGGGTGGAAGCATACCGGGTGCTTATGCTAAAACTTCTTCGGCAGATATTTCTGCTTCGAGTGTTTTGAGTTCTGTTTGTATATCTTGCAGTTGTTCTTTGAGGGCTACGATGCGTTTACGTTTTTTTTGGAGGTGTGTTTTTGTATCTTGCTCTGCGTACTCAAAAGCCATGGATTTGATGTATTGTTCGATAAGGAATGGTAAGTTGCTGTATCCTTCTTCTTTTGATATTTTTTCGGATTGTTCCAAAATATCTTTATCTATATTTAGTATTGTCTCTACTCTCATGTCATAAATATTTGAATTACTCAAAAATACGCAGATTTTGTCATAAAATCAATCCAATCAGTAATTATCCTGAATTTACAACTCACCAATCTTTTTCAAATACACCTTCGGTGTGTAAATGTTCAGTTTACTTTTTTGAAAATCATCCGGATTTCGTGTAACGATAGTGTCAAATCCTGCTCTTTCAGCACAGAAATTTTGCAGTGCATCTTCAAAGTCTTTGAAACCGGAACGCATGGCATCTTTGACCATTGATTCATCTACGGGAAGTACTTTTACCAGAGGAATGAGCTGCTTCAATACATCATCAGCTTTGATTTTTGAGCGATTTTTTTTGACGATGTAATGAATAATACTGACAGAGACGGACGAAATGTAGATTTGAATTTTTCTCCGGCGAGCAAGTTCAAGTATCTTCGTAGCATTAGCAACAAATCGTTTTCGGTTGAATACCTAATCAAGTATCACATTGACATCTAAAAATATTCTACGGGTCATTTCAAATGTTTTTCTTTTACATTTTCCACTATTGCCTCTGCTATAAGTTCTTTATCGCTCTTGGTCTCATCTATTTCGCCACCCATACCTGCCATGGCTACAAGTTCGGGGTCTAAGTCTTCTATGCGTGGCGGTTCGTATTCGCAGAGGGCTTTGAGATACCTCTCTACAATGTCTGAGATACTTTGCCCTTCTGCTTGTGCGTATGCTTCTGCCAATTCTAAGACATCTTTGTCTAGCGTTACTTTTATTTCTTTTTTCATTTACAGGTATTTGATGCTCAAATTTACATTTTATTTTAATAATATTAAAGTAATTTCAATGTAAAATTAAATTAATTGAGAATCATCATTTCGCATGACTTGCAGGTAATCATTGACCGTAATAACACCGTAGTTAAAATACTTTGTATCTACTGCATTCCAATCCTTTTGAAATTGCTCATCAGATACATTTTTAAAGTAATCTTCCAGTAATTCTAATGATTTTTGAAACTTATCTTCCATAACAAGTACAACATAAACAATGCGATTTGGAAAATCGCGTTACGTTACCCGATAATCATCCCCGCCCCCACGGTTTCATTCGTCGCTTCATCCACAAAAATGATGCTGCCTGTATTGCGATTTTTACGATACGAATCGACAAAAAGCGGTTTGGTAGTCCGAATAACGACACGTGCAATGTCATTCATTTTTATAAATTTATCTTCTTCATCGCGGTGTAAAGTATTGATATTCACTTTATAACGAATTTCTTTGATAATGCAACGGACATCTTGTGTGGTATGCAAAAGGGCGTACTTACCACGTGGTTGGAGTGGGCGTTCATTGAACCAACAGACCATCACTTCAAGGTCTTGTTCGACATCGGGAACATTATTTTCCCGTACAATCATATCGCCGCGACTCACATCAATATTATCTTCCAGCAACATGGTGACGGACATCGGCGGGAAGGCTTCCGCAATTTCGCCATCGTAGGTATCTATTTTTTTAATCTTGGAAGTAAAACCCGAAGGTAAAACCATGACCTTATCGCCTTTTTTGAAAATACCACCCGCAACACGCCCCGCATAACCGCGATAGTCGTGATACTCATCATTATACGGACGAATGACATGCTGTACCGGCATACGACAATCAATAAAATTGTGGTCGCTGCCAATGTGGACATTTTCTAAATGATAGAGCAACGTCGTACCTTGATACCAGTCCATATTTTCGGACTTGTTGACGATATTATCGCCTTTGAGTGCGCTGACAGGAATGAACTCGACATCATTGACATCCAATTTTGCCGCAAAACCCCTAAATTCGGACTTGATTTTTTCGTAAGCCTCCTCGCTGTAATCTACCAAGTCCATTTTGTTGATACAGATGACCAAATGCGGAATCTGCAACAAAGAAGCAATGAAAGCGTGGCGGCGGGTTTGTTCTACGATACCGTTTCTGGCATCAATCAAAATCAAAGCAAGATTTGCCGTAGATGCGCCTGTGACCATATTGCGCGTGTATTGGATGTGTCCGGGCGTATCAGCGATGATAAATTTGCGCTTAGGCGTAGCAAAATAGCGGTAAGCCACATCAATCGTGATACCTTGCTCGCGCTCGGCGCGAAGTCCGTCGGTGAGGAGGGCGAGGTTGACACCTTCTTCGCCGCGCCTTTCACTGGTTTCCTTAATGGCATCGTACTGGTCTTGAAAGACCGATTTGGTGTCGTACAACATCCGACCAATCAGGGTACTTTTGCCGTCATCTACACTGCCTGCCGTTGTAAAACGCAACAGGCTCATTTTTTGATATTCCTCTAATGAGGTGAAGCTGTTCATGCTCATAATTGTCAAGTTCAAGTGTCAAGTTCAAGTGCGCTGAAGACCACTTTAGTTTAGCCATTCGCGCATTTTTTTATTAGCTTCCTCGTGAGTATAAAAATTACCGTCTTCTATTTCTTTATCAGCTTCTCTAAGCAATTCAAGTTCAGCATCTGTAAAATGATCCATCTCTTTGCTATTCCCCTTAGCCATACGCAACATTTTGTTAAGGAAGTCAGTATCGTTAATCGTATCAAGTCTTTCAACTATTTGTTGTTTTATTTCCACAACTGTCATAATTTCATTTTTTTAAATATGAAATGATAGACTACAAAGTTAAGGGTTTTGGAATTGAAATGCTTGTTAGAAATACCCCGCCTTCTTACGGTCTTCCATAGCTGTTTCGGAGCGTTTGTCGTCGGCTCTGCCGCCGCGTTCAGTGATGCGGGTTGTGGCTACTTCTACAATGATGTCCTGCACTGTCGAAGCCTCTGAAAGTACCGCACCGGTAATCGGCATATCGCCCAAAGTACGGTAGCGTACCGTCATTTCTTCCACTTTTTCGTCTGGTTTGAGTTTGACATATTCCGATTCGGCAAGTATAACGCCATCGCGGACAAAACATTTGCGCTTGTGCGACAGGTAGAGGCTCGGCAGTGGGATTTTCTCCAAAGCGATGTACTGCCAGATGTCCAATTCTGTCCAGTTGCTTATCGGAAATATGCGGAAATGTTCGCCCATCAATTTTTTGCCATTGAAAAGGTTCCATAACTCCGGGCGTTGGTTTTTCGGATCCCATTGCCCAAACTCGTCGCGGTGCGAAAAGAAGCGTTCTTTGGCGCGGGCTTTCTCCTCGTCGCGTCGTGCGCCACCCATGGCTGCATCAAATTTATTTTTTTCGAGGGCATCTAATAATACAGCCGTTTGTAGCGAATTACGACTGGCATTATAGCCTTTTTCTTCGACCACCAAGCCGCTGTCAATGCCTTCCTGCACTGAGCCTACGATGAGTTTTACGCCTAATTCTTTCACCAAATTGTCACGATATTCTAAGGCTTCAGGAAAGTTGTGTCCTGTATCGACGTGCAATAATGGAAAGGGAATTTTGGCAGGAAAAAATGCCTTACGCGCCAAGTGCGTCATCACGATAGAGTCTTTTCCACCGGAAAACATAATGACGGGTTTTTGAAATTGGGCAGCCACCTCACGTAGCACAAAAATGGACTCTGATTCCAACTCGCGGAGGTGATTGATATGGTATTTTATTGACATGCTTGAGTCAGTTAATATTGGTTAATTGGTGTATTAGTTAATTAGTTAATCAGGCTAATTTGTGAGTTATTAATCGTTTTTTGTATAATATTTTTATATTAAAAAAACAATTATCTGATTGCCTATTCAACTGATTAACCAATCAACTAAACCCTAATAAGGGGCAGGATAAATTGATATATTTCTTCCACCGATTGTTCGATGGTTTGATGTTCTGTTTTGACTTCCAATGCAGGGTGTTCGGGTGCTTCGTAGGGGGAGTCTATGCCGGTAAAATTCTTGATTTCGCCCTTGCGGACTTTGGCGTATAAGCCTTTGACATCGCGTGCTTCGCAGATTTCGAGCGGGGTGTTGATATAGATTTCGTAGAAATTATCCTCACCGATAATCTCCCGCGCATATTGGCGAATAACCTTTGTAGGACTGATGAATGAATTAATAGTAACAATTCCACAGTCAATAAATAATTTACTGACTTCGGCAATACGACGGATATTTTCTTGTCGGTCTTCTACCGTAAAACTTAAATTATTGTTCAAGCCGCTACGGATATTATCGCCATCCAACATCTGTGTCAGGAAGCCTTCTTCATGTAATTTGGCTTCCAGATATTGCCCTATGGTACTTTTGCCCGAACCGGATAATCCCGTCATCCAAAGTGCTACGGAACGTTGCTTGAGCAAGGCTTCTTTCGCGCCTCTTTGCAGCAATCTGTCGAAGATAGGATGTATATTTTCTGTATGCTTTTTCATTTTAGGGGGCAAAGGTACAAATTCCAAACATCAAATTCCAAGTACCAAATTCTAAATTCTAAATTACATGCACCAAAAAGTCAAATTTTATCCCTATCAAAAGAAAAGACCCTTCAAACACACTTTAGAGAAGTAGTTTGAAAGGTCTTTGTTTTGATGAGGTTAGGGGTCTGCCCTCTGGGGTTAATGGATTTAGGGGTTAAGGGTTTTTCAGCGGGTCAATTTTTTGGGGAACGGGGTTTTTGGGACAGTTGTACAGCCTTTTCGTGGTGTTGTTATATTATGTCTTGCCTTCATAGTCTGCAAGTATTTGTTCTGTTTTGGCGGCAGATACGCGATTAACAATTTTCTGATATTCGTGGTCGTCGCGAAGGGTTTTGGCTAATGAAAAGCAAGACCCAACGGTGAAAATAATCCCCATAGCGAGGTAACCTTTTGTCCAAATATCAATGTCGGCAAAGTAGAGACCAACCAATGTCAGTCCGAAAGAAAGCCCGAAAGCTACCCATACCTGAAATCGCCATGCTTGGGTGTTTTGACTCAAAATTGTATTATCCATAAGTTTTTAGATTTAAAAATAATTGAATAAGTAAATTTATTGAATCATAAAAATTTGGTTTAAAAAAGAATTTTATAGTATTATTTTTTTTACAAATACAAATATACGACAGTTGCGCTGTTTACGCTATACCACTTTTTTTGAAAAACGTATTTTTACAGGCTTCTTTTTTATTTATAATTACTTGATAATCAATAAATTTTAATATCCAAAAACGTATTTTTGGTAAAAGTAAAAAAGTGCGAAGATAGATGCAAGGCATTTTCAAAATGCCTTGCATCTAAGCTGAAAATCAGTATTTTATCTAACCCGTTATTCGCATTATTATCAAATAGCCGATACCTTTAAAAATAACATTCATCTGACGACTCTCCTACACCTTCCAACAACATTTACTATCTCCACAGTCTGCTACCTGCTCGCTTCCATTTTGCAAAGGTGTACACGAGGGTTTGACTTCCAATCCGGTCAAATGCCCCTGTTCGTTGGTCTCCACATCAAAGCATTCTACGATAAGTCCTTTCAGTTTTTTTCTGGCTCTTTGTATACGACTTTTGGTGGCGGTCAAGCTGAGTTGGAGTTGTTCGGCGACTTCGGCTTGCGGTATGCCTTCCAAATCCGAAAGGCGTAGCGGTGTGGCATATTCTTCGGGCAGTAATTGTATCAAAGGCTTGATCCATTCGGCAGCTTCTTCGTAAATGTCATCTTCCCGTTCCTCCCAACGCTCAGGAATTTCGTGCGTCAGTTTGTTTTGTTTCCTCAAATAATCCACACTTGTATGATAAGCGATTTGGTACAACCATGATTTGATATTCCGAATTTCTCTATCCGAACAGCAAGATTTATATACTTTCATCAGCACCTCATGCGTTAGTTCATTGGCATTGTCTATATCTTTTACTTGCTTCAAAATATAGTTTCGCAAACCCTCTTTGTAATCCAGCCAAAGGGAAGATATTTGATGATAATCGGTTAATTTTTTCATGTTTGAACGATGATTGGTGAATCAGGTAATCGGTTGAACAGGTAATTAGGTCATCAGTATAATTCGCTGTGTTAAACACAAATTGCCTAAACAATTAGACTTTGGACAGAGGAAATTGGGTAATTTGGAAATTCGGTAATCCCGATAACTATCGGGACTTTATTAGATTTTTACATAAAAAAATTAATAAACTATTTTATTTTAATAATAAAAAATATTCAATTGATTATCAATGAGTTACAATTTTAAACCTAATTTCCCAGTTACCTAATTCCCATTTTGTCCAAAGTCCAACTAAACAAAGATACAACAAATAAGGTTTGTCACCATCACACAAATCGTTAAGGAAAACCTTTTTAGTCGTCAAAAAACTGCCATACATCCTTTTTTGTTTTATTATTGCGGATAAATTCGTTAATTCGCCCCCGTACAGGCGATTTCAATCGCCATGTGTTATATTATAATTTATTTTACATGGCGATTGAAATCGCCACGTGTTATATTATAATTTATTTTACATGGCGATTGAAATCGCCTGTACGGTATCAAAAAACACAGAAAAATGAATATCTTAGAACTCAATAATGTTGTCAAAACTTACGAAAACCACACTGCCGTTGACGGGGTGAGTTTTGATGTACCGAAAGGTCGTATCTTCGGTTTGCTGGGTCCGAATGGCGCAGGAAAAACCTCACTCATTCGCATCATCACCACCATTACACGAGCCGACGGCGGTACGGTATTTTTTAATGGCGAACCACTTGGCGCACGCCACCCCGAAGCCATTGGGTATATGCCCGAAGAGCGTGGACTGTATAAAAAAATGAAGGTGGGCGAACACCTCATTTATCTCGCCCAACTCAAAGGACTTTCTGCCCGACAAGCCAAAGCCGAGATTGATTACTGGTTCGATAAATTTGAGATTCAGGATTGGTGGAACAAAAAAATCGAGGAACTCTCAAAGGGCATGCAGCAAAAAATTCAGTTTATCGCTACGGTGATTCACAAGCCCAATTTGCTGATACTCGACGAGCCGTTTTCAGGGCTTGACCCTGTGAATACCAACCTCATCAAAGACGAAATTTATCAACTCAATCAGCAAGGTACAAGCATCATTTTTTCTACGCACCGTATGGAACAGGTGGAGGAAGTCTGTGAAGATATTGTACTGATTAGTAAAGGGAAAAACATATTGAGTGGCTCGGTGAAGGACGTGAAAAACCGCTTCAAAGAGAATCTTTTTGAGGTCAAATTTGAAGGGGAATTGCCCGATGGGATTGAAGAAAAATTTAACCTTGAAGAAAAAACAAGCCATTCGCTCATCATTAAAATTAATGAAGGCGATGACTCGAATGATATTTTACAATATTTGGTCAGAAATAATTTACATATTATTTCTTTTAAAGAAATTTTACCTACGCTCAACGAAATTTTCATCAAACAAGTGGAGAATTAATGATTAATGGATAACGATTAATGATTAATAAAAATCACGATAGAAACATTGTAGCATTATTGCATTTAAGCATTATAGCATTAAAAAACACTCACTGGTTATGAACAAACTGTGGCTCATCATCAAGCGCGAATACCTGACGCGCGTAAAGACAAAGGCTTTTATTTTTACGACTTTACTCACACCTATTGGTCTGGCGGCTTTTTTTGCGGTCGTGGCTTTGATATTTAGCTACGAGGGAGATAGTCAGCGTATTGCTTTGAAGGATGATTCGGGGATTTTTATCGAAAAACCTATCAAAGACAGCGAACGCGCCAAGTTTTTTATTCGTACCGAATCGCTTGACGAACTACTGGAAACTTATAAAGACAAAAACTATAATGGAGTCATTCATATTCCTGAAAAAGTAGCGAACCCGGGCGATGAAGTGAGTATGACTTTTCACTCCGACGAGCAAATCAGCGCAGTTACAAAAGGCTTCATCGAATCAAGGATGGCAAACCGCATCAGGGATTATAAAATCGAACAATCGGGCTATGATAAAAAGAAGATTGAAGCATTCAAAACCCGCGTAAAAATCAAAGAAAAAGGCACCACCGGAGAAGCCAAAGACAAAGGCAATCGTGCAGTGATTGCCACGATACTGAGTATGATTATTGGTACAATCATGCTTTTGGTGATTACTATATACGGACAAATGGTCATGCGTAGTGTCATGGAAGAAAAGGTCAGTCGGATTGTGGAAGTGATGATTTCTTCTATCAAGCCTTTTCAACTGATGATGGGTAAATTGATAGGCGTAGGCGGTGTCGGGCTGACGCAATTGCTGGCATGGGCGATATTGATTCCGGGCTTGTTGTTTTTGGTGAGTTTAATCATGCCCATGGACCCTTCAAGTATGCAGGACATGAACACAAGTGGTATGGAACTGGACCCGGAAGATGTAGAAGGTATGATTTTTCAATTTATGCAGACAATAGGAGAGATGAATTGGTGGCTGATACTTCCGGTGGTGATTTTGTGTTTTTTGGGTGGCTATTTTATGTACTCGGCACTCTATGCAGCGATTGGTTCGGCGATTGGCGACGACCTCGGCGAAGGACAATCTTTTGCCGTACCGATTGGTATTTTGCAGACTTTGGCATTTTATATCGCTATCGCTGTGGTACAAAATCCGAATAGCCCGATGGCGGTTTGGTCTTCCATGATTCCTTTTTTCTCGCCTATGGTGTTGCCCGCACGTATGGCTTTCGACCCGCCGCTGATACAAATTTTCTTTTCATTGCTGATTCTTTTTGTCTCGTCGGTACTGCTCGTTTGGCTCTCTGCACGTATCTATCGCGTAGGCATTCTGATGTATGGAAAAAAAGTGACTTTCAAGGAATTGGGTAAGTGGTTGTTTTATCAGGGATAGGATTTGAATGTACTGAATGTAAAATGTAAAAGTGTCGATAGGACATGAAATTTTTTTTAATTAAAATTATTTTATAACATTTTTATTATTAAAAATAAATAAATTATAAATTTTTTATTTTAAAATAATTATATAAAATTAATTATAGTAAAATCGTTTTACGTTTCGTACAAATCAAATCCAAAACCAAGTTGAATATTGTAGCCCCCAAGTTTTTTAGGTGGTTTAGTTGTCAGACGAATGCTGTTTTAGAAGGCACCGATTATTTGATAAGATCTTCGCTTTTAGCAAAAGAATTCGTCTGACAACTCTCCCCGCTCTGATTTTTGGGGGCTACATATTCAACTTGGGTTAGGGATGTTTAAAAATATGGTTGACACTTTTTTGAAATGCAGCAGGCTATCCAAATTGAGTATCACGCAGAGATTTGATGATTAAACCTCTGCGAACGCTGTGTTCTCTGCGTGAAAAAGTATCAACTACTTTTCTGCGAAATTTAAACACGCCAAAGTTTAACCCTTTTAAGAGTATAATCATCAGTGCGAATATATAAAATATGTGGGAATTTGGTGCTTGGAATTTGTTTTTTGGGATTTTTCAAGCTGTGATCTGTACTGGACTTTGGACATTTTGGAAATTAGATAACTGAGGAATTCGGTTTTATATCGTAAGTAATTGATTATCAGGCATTTTATTTTTATTAAAATTAAAAAATATTTAATTAATTTAATTTTATAATTATTTGATAAAAAATAATTTATTAGACTTTGGACAAAGGAAATTGGGGAATTAGGTAAACCTCTCTTTTTTAGATTTTTACAAAAAATAATTAATTACATGTTTTATTTTATTAATAAAATTTATTCAATTGATTATCAATGAGTTATAATTATAAACCTAATTTCCCAATTTCCTAATTCCCATTTTG
>CALIZI010000170.1 GCA_938028705.1 uncultured Saprospiraceae bacterium
TACACAAAATATAAGTCATCCGTTTGGTAAACTTTTCAAGTTTGCTAAACGTGGGCAGGGTACTGAAATTTATAATTAGCTAAAAATCAGCACTTTACTTCTCCGATAGCTATCGGAGACCAAACTTTTTGAAGTTTAGCAGATAAACTTGTCCTTAATTTTAGTAAAATCGATTCATTTCAAACCTCTAAAAAAGCAAAATACCCACCTTAAAATGAGCCGAAACCCCCACCCCGCCGGGTTGCTCATCGTACCAAGAACCAAGACTATACAAGTTGGGTCCGTGCTTGCCGGCAAAATCTGTAATCAGGCTACGATGCTCCGAATGAGTTGTATCTAGTAAAAGCAAAGCTCCGGTAAGTCCAAAATCAATATCTATCAACAAAAAACCAAAAAAAACATCTTGGTAGCCCAGTCCCAAATCAACTTGGTGACTCGGCACATTCAACATCTTAAAGCCTATAAACTCGCCGCCTTGCGAATTCATACTATCAGGAACATAATCATTCCAAAAAATATCTGCAACTCCTATCGAATATTTGCTAAAAACATAAGACCCTTTGGGAGCAGGTAAAGCTGTATTCAAAAAATATTGTCCACTCACACTCCACTGCATATCCCGAATACGTGCTTTTATATCCGGTTGTTCCTTATGTGTATTATAATAACTATCAATTCGTTGTTTATACTGTTTTCCGGTCAACGAAAAATCTGTACCCACCACGATATTACGATGCACCACGTATTCCAAGCCCAAATTGATACCCCGCTCCATAAACGATGACACCAAATCCGTCTTAAACATCATCCGTTTGCCTTGATAGCCCGTTGGCTGTGCCTGCAACACGCTCGCGCACAAAAACAGGAAAATAGTCCATAGATGATAGTTCATAGTCCATAGTTCATAGTTCATAGTGGGTAGCCGATAGTTGGCAGTTCGTCGTCTGCCGTTCACCGTCTGCCCTTTACCGTTGTCCGTCGTCCGTCTGCTGTCTTTATTTCGATATGATTTTAAAGCTGTCATAAATCAAAGCATTGAGGTTGGCATCAGATACAGGCGCATCCACTCTTCGTACTTCTCTATATACAATTTCAGCCTGTATCACATCTGCTATGATGGTGTAATAATAAGTATCTACTTGGGGCGAGAAAAAACCATTTTTGGGTTTGCGGTGTATCGTAATGCCTTGCACTGCAAAATAAGGTGTAGCATATTGAGCTGCCAGATAGCTGTACTTGGAGTCAATGGCAGGAGCATTTTCGTGTGTATTAAAAACTTGTTTGGTGGGTGTACGTCCTTTTTTATTCGTAAATTTTTGCAAAAAACTCGTCTGCAATATTTCCCGTTTGAGTGGAGCCAAATGATGAAAATAAGTATCATCATTGGTCGTCATTCTTTTGGTATCAATAATTTGCAAAGTAATATGATTTTTTTTGGCATTGCGAAAAAGGATATTATTCAGTTGGATTTCTTTGGCGGTAATCCGCTTATGGTGGTGTTTGGTTTTACGTTTACCTGTGGTGGTCAGCAATTCAAAATCAGGGTCCAGGCAAATAATTTTTGCTAGCTCATTTTGCTTGGCATTAAAATCACGCGAGCGGTCAATTCGCAATGCGCCTCTGCAAGCACTTAGCATACAGATAATTATTAAAAAAAATATGTAATAATAAACTCGCAAATACTTTTCAAATTTTTAAAAATAAAAATAGACTTATTTTATGACTACCGTCCAAATTTGTCCAAAGCGGGTTATCCAGTAGCGGCTGTCTTTAGCTCCGATAGCTATCGGAGAAAAGGTTTGAAAAACCTTTAACCCGCATATATTCGCGCCAACGTGAATGCTCCCTTACGGTCGTGGGCAGCTAAAGACAGCCCGTACGTTTATTCAACTACTCACACCGCGCTTTTGCATACAGGTAATGTTTGCCTTGCGGAAAATGCTTGGTACAATGTTGAAAATACGATTTTGCTTCCTCTCTTCCGGTTGTAGCTTCCATATATTTTGCCATAGTGATAGCAATGGTTTCGTCCACCTCGCCCCAATTTTTGTATTGAGTGCTGAGATAAGTTCCCACAAGTTCTTGTAAAGTATCTTCATCCACTTTACGCATAAAACAAGACAGTCGCAGTATTTCTTTCTGTGCATTATTTTCCCGATTCACTTTCAAAATCCGGTCAATCGCTCCCCTTTTCTTGTAAAAATACAATTGAAAAAGACTTTCTGCAATTTTCGCACTTAAATATATATTGTCGCGGTATTTTTTTTGCAAAATCATAGCATAATACAGCGTTGATATATAGTCTGCTTCGCTATAATTATTTTCTATGAGCTCAAATTGAGCGATATGTCGGATAGCTTCAAAATCGTTTGGCGAAGCCATATATACATCATCTTTTGAAGCGACTTCATCTTGCGAAGCGGCTGAATGCTCCATTTCCTCCTGACGTTTTTTGACTATCAAAGGTGCAAAATGACCGGCAGTCCGACGATCCATATTGATATAAGTCTGCACTTCCAGTTCGCTACACATATCCGCCTCGTCAATAGGAAAAAAGTGAGACATACAATTTTCAGATACAAAATCTTTTAATATCAAATCCAGTGCCTTTCGTCCTTCATCATTATCATAACCTGCCTGTGTGAGTAGTTCCAAAGCAAAAGCATCAGCCTCCTCTTCCTTTTCTTGTGTATAAGCAACACTGGCTTTCAGATTATCTAAAGCGCGTTTTTGGATATTATCCGGTTGGTTTTGGCGGGCGTACTGCCTGAACGGGTGATTGTTTTGATAATGACCGATTTCATGTGCGAGTACAAAGGCGAGTTGGGTTTCATTTTCAAGTCGTGCCAACAAACCGATGTTGATAATCAGTGTGCCATCTTGCCAAATCGCGGCATTGGGACTAGCGAAGCGACTGACAAATACATCAATTTGCGGCTTGGGAGAAACAGTTGCCAACAAGCTCTCCATGACCTCGCGCACATAAGGCGTACAAGGGTCATTATAATAAATACTACCACTCAAAAATATTTGCTGAAGGGTAAAACGAGTCGTTGTTTCAAAGGCTTTTTGTCTTTTTTTACTCAGGTCTGCATCCTCCAAAACGATTTTAATTTCTGTTTCGCCGGTCAGGGTTTGATAAAAACGACTAGGCATTTCACCTTTGGCTTTTATGGGTATATAATTATTATCGAATTGGGCAAAAAGTGCGGTAGGTAGAAATGACAGGACAAGAAACCGGAAAGCATTGACCGTATGTATAAAGTACAGCAAACCCGATTGTGTTCTTTTTTTATTCAAAAAAATATTCAACATCTAGTGTGTTTGGCAAAGGTGTAAATATAGTGATGTGTCTCCCTCAAACTTTATTAACAATAATTTTGCCATAAGGGTTTTTCTTTGAAAAACAAATTTCAAATTCCAAGTACCAAATTTCAAGGTTTTCGTTTTTTGGAATTTGGTGCTTGGAATTTGGAATTTCAATTTTAATGCCATTTATACAGAAAAAAGTCACTAAAAGCTGAATTATTGTCCGAATAGATACATTTTTAAGAAATATTGTCAGAAAAAGTAGGGTGGAATATTGTTTGATAGACAAATAATAACGACATTGCAAGGCGGCTCTAAACATTTTAAAACCCGTACTGTTATTATCCGCATGGCAACTAACTAAATTTTGAACAGTCAATCTTAAATTAAATACAATGGCATTAGAATTAACAGACACAAATTTCCAAGCAAGCGCATTGGACACCGATAAACTTGTAATGATAGATTTTTGGGCACAGTGGTGTGGTCCATGTAAAATGCTTTCTCCCATAGTAGAGCAATTGGCAGATGAATATGCTGACAAAGCTGTTATCGGCAAACTTGATGTGGATAACAACCTAGAAGTTTCTACGAAATATGGTATTCGCAGTTTACCAACTATCTTATTGCTCAAAAATGGCGAGGTCATTGATAAGCACGTTGGATTAACGACCAAAGCGAAATTGCAGGAAAAAATCGAAGCACATCTTTGACGAAAGTGATGATTGATGAATTGGTTGATGATGAGTACCGGATTTTGCTTCGCAAAATGACCTGATAATTCAATGACCAATAAACTATCAATGATTCATCCGTTATAGACAAAAAAATTATTTACTTTTATGCCTTCATTCTAAATAGAGTGAAGGCATTTTTTTATATCATTTAGTTGATAGTTGGCAGTTCATGGTTCATAGTTTTTAATTTTACCCTAAAAAACTATGAACCATGAACTATCAACCATGAACTGCAAAGCAACACATGAGTTTATTCGACAATTACGATGTCCGTCAATTAGGCAATTTGGAATTGCTGGCAAAGCAAGTGGTAGAGGGCTTTATTATCGGTTTGCACAAAAGTCCGTTTCATGGCTTTTCGGTAGAATTTGCAGAACATCGGCTCTATAATTCCGGCGATTCGACCAGAAATATAGACTGGAAAGTGTATGCCCGTACCGATAAATTGTTCACCAAACGCTTTGAGGAAGAAACCAATCTGCGGTGTCAGATTGTGATAGACAGTTCCTCGTCTATGTACTTCCCCGATGCCGGCGATAAGGATACGGGGGCGATCAATAAACTACGATTTTCTTCTCTGGCAGCAGCGGCATTGATGAATTTGCTCAAAAAACAACGCGATGCCTTCGGACTCAGCATCTTTTCCGATAAAGTAGATATACATACCCGCTGCAAGTCCAGCACAACGCATCATAAGCTCCTTCTTTCGCACCTCGACAAGTTGCTCGCCAATCCTGAGCGAGATAAGACGACTGCGGCAGCCCAATCGCTTCACGAAATTGCAGACAGCATACACCGCCGTTCATTAGTTGTGATTTTCAGCGATATGTTTGAACAATCTGAAGATGCCGAGCGGCTGTTTTCTGCCATTCAACACCTCAAACACAACAAACATGAGGTCGTTCTTTTTCATGTGGTAGATAAAAGTAAAGAAATTGATTTTGAATTTGAAAATCGCCCGTATATTTTCATTGATATGGAAACCAATGAACGGGTACGCCTTCAATCCAATCAAGTCAAAGATTATTATACCGAACAAATGTTGAAATTCCGCGACCAACTGCAAATGAAGTGTCTGCAATATCGTGTGGATTTTGTAGAAGCGGATATTAATGAAGGGTTTAAGCAGGTTTTAATGGCATATCTTGTCAAACGCTCCAAGATGGCAACGTGACAGTTGTTGGTTCTACACTGTAAGACTCCTATAATTAAATTTTTCAGAGACATTATTTGGAGAGGATATTACGAAAATATAGAATAAAACCACATTCATCAAAATAATAAAAAATGAACAATAGACTTGTACAGCTTTGATAATCAATTATTTAGAGTGAATTTTATTTTATTAAAATATTTTTAATTTTAATTAAACTAATTAATTATTTTTATAATAAATAAGGTTTTGATAATCAAGTTTTTTAAAGCCGTACAAGTCTAATAACGAAAATGAAATATACTTCCAAAAAATAGAAGAAATCCGCGATAAAGTTTATAAAATCTACAACTCGTCAAATCGAAAAGATTTGATAATGGTGTATCACATGCAAGAAGATAAAATATACTCTTACATTTATAAAGATTTTTTTAAAGGCTTGCAGGAAAGGTCAAAAGGGATAATAGCAATGCAGTATGAGGAAGCAAGAAAAACCAACGAAATTGTTTTATTTATACGAGACGATATAAGAAGAAAATTCAAATCATTCACCATTTGACTAAAAAAACACCCCAAATAAACCAAGCCCCAAATCAAATGCTATTGCATTTTTCGCCAAATAAAAAACCCAAATATCTCCAAAAAATAAAACAAAAAACCGTCCATTTATATAAAAAGTATTATAAAATTTTATACTTTTACCTATCCTCCATACTTTCCTTAGTAACAGCAATAAATCCTTCATTGTATAAAGTTACAATCTCACACACATTTATGAAACAAAACAAAACATTATGAGAAATTATCTACTATGTCTATTGTTTTTATTGGGAACAATGACGGCGTTGGCTCAACAAAGGGTCAGCGGAACTGTGACCGATTCGGACGGCGTACCTCTGATTGGGGTGACTGTCATAGAAACCGGCACCAACAACGGCACGGTCACTGACCTTGACGGCAATTTCAGCCTCAATGTATCCGATGGCGGTACAGTTACTTTATCTTATGTTGGTTATGAAAGCCAAACGATGGTTGCAGACGGCTCTGCAATGAACGTCTCGCTTGCATCCGGTGTCGCACTCGACGAGGTGGTCGTAACCGCACTCGGCATCGAAAGAGACAAAAAAGCCATTGCCTACTCCGCCACCGAAGTCGATGGCGACAACTTTTCAAAAGCCCGTGCGATGAACGTCATCCAATCGCTTTCCGGCAAAGTCGCGGGGGTCAATGTGGCGAGTACCGCCACCGGAGCGGGCGGTTCTACACGCGTCACCATTCGCGGAAATAGCTCTATTTCCGGCAACAACCAACCTCTGTATGTCGTCGATGGTGTACCGATTGACAACACCAATCTCGGCTCTGCCGGTATGTGGGGCGGTCAGGACTGGGGCGATGGTATTTCCAGTTTGAATCCTGATGATATTGAGTCTTACACCATATTAAAAGGTAATGCGGCGGCGGCTTTATACGGCTTTAGAGCGTCCAATGGTGTGATTCTGATTACTACAAAATCCGGTAAAAATCGTCAGGGTATCGGCGTAGAATTTAACACGCAGATACGCTCCGAAAACATTATCAATCACTTAGATTTTCAGGATGAATACGGACATGGCAGAAGGGGCGTTGCGCCAACGACCCAAGAGGAAGCACTCGCAAACGGGCTGTATGCTTGGGGCGCACCCTTGGATGGAAGTAGCGTTATTCAATTCGACGGAGAGAGTCGCCCTTATTCTTCGGTTGGCGATAATTTGGGGCGTTTTTACCGAACCGGAACTACTTTTTCCAACAACTTGGCATTGACAGGTGGAAATGAAAAATACAACTTCCGTTTCTCCGGCGCGGCATTGAATAATGAAGATGTTGTTCCAAATTCAGGTTTGGATAGATACACATTCACGACCAAAACCAATGCACAATTTAACGATAAACTCTCCGCAAATATCGGCGTAACCTATATCAACGAAGGTGTCCAAAACCGCCCAAGACTTTCCGATTCGCCGGGCAATGCCAACTATACCGCTTGGTCGCTACCCGCTTCCATTGACATCGACGATTTAAAAGGCGACCCCGACAAACTCGGCGCAAATGACGAAGGTTTTGAGTTGCAATTTAATGATAATGTATTCGTCACCAACCCGTGGTGGGGAACGCATCAATTCCAAGCCAATTCTACCAAAAACAGAATGATTGGAAATGTTCAATTGCGTTATGAATTTGTGGACGGCTTGTATGCGCGTGGTCGCGTAGGACTTGACCGTTATAATGCCCGACGAACCAACCTGACACCTTACGGAACGGCTTTTAGTGCCTTCGGAGGCATGGACGAACAAGGTACAGAATTTCAGGAATTGAATAATGAATTGATATTGGGTTACGATAAAGACCTGACAGATGCAATTGGTTTAAATATTTTTGTCGGTGGTAATCAATTGAGAAATAAGCGCGAAACCATCGGTGGTAACGGCAATAATTTTAGCGTACCTTTCTTGCACACGCTCAATAATGCAGCCAACCGAAGTACGATTTTCAACTTCTCTGAATTTCAAAATAATTCAATTTTTGGTTCGGCTGAAATTGCCTTCAACAGAGCAATTTACCTGACTGCAACGGCACGTAATGACTGGTTCTCTACCCTCACCAATGCCGATAATACTTCTGATAATGACAATTTTTACTACTCCGTAGGTGCGAGTGCCGTGCTTTCTGATGTACTGAATTTACCTTCTCAAATTGACTTTGCCAAGTTGCGTGTATCCTACGGCGAAGTAGGCGGTGTAGGTGCTGCCGAACAACCTTATCTCTTGGGCTTGAACTACGGAATTTTCGGTCAGGGACACGAAGGCAATCCGCTTGGTGGTGTCAATAATGGTTCTGTACCTCCAATTGGTTTAACGCCTTTGACTTCGCAGGAATTTGAGGTCGGGCTTGATTTCAGATTATTTCAAAACAGGCTTGGTGCAGATTTCGCTTTTTACAACAGACAGACCAATAATGATATTTTGAATGCTGCCGTTTCGCCGACTTCCGGCTACGGTTCTAAGGTTGTCAATATTGGTAAAATGCAAAATGTAGGTATCGAATTACTCCTTTACGGTAGTCCGGTCAAAACCTCCGATTTCCGTTGGGATGTCTCTTTCAATTTTGCTCAAAATAATAACAAAGTCGTCAGCCTTTTGACCGACGAAGACGACGACGAAAATATAAGGGTAGAAGAAAGTCGCACCCGAAATGCCTATATCGAACATATCGAAGGTTTGCCGTACAGCCAAATCATGGGCTTCTCTTACGAGCGAGACGAAGGTGGAAACATCGTATTTGACGGTGACGGACTTCCGACAAGAGGCGAACTCATGCCACTTGGTACAGGCGTGCATCCGACCTCAATTGGAATTAACAATACCTTGACTTTCAAAGATTTGTCATTGAGTTTCTTGATTGATTCCAAGTCTGGCGGTTACATATATGCGGCGACGAATGCCTACGGATATTTCAGAGGATTGCATAGAAATACATTGGATGGAAGAGATGCAGGTATTGGCGATGTTTCTGCCGAAAATATAGAAGATTACTACCAAAGTATCGCCTTTAATATTTCGGAAGAATTTGTTGAAAAAGCCGATTTTGTCAAGTTGAGAGAATTGGTACTTAGTTATAGATTGAAAAAATCATTAATACCTAAACTCCCCTTCGAATCCATCAACATCGGATTAGCCGGCAGAAACTTATGGCTCATTTCAAGTAGCGTGGACAATATCGACCCCGAATCCACTTACACAGTTGGCAATGGACAAGGCTTGGAAATGTTCGGCGTACCACAAACCCGTTCTATTCAATTGAATCTTGGAGTTAAATTTTAATAACGTAACACAGACATTCCTGTCTGTGCTATGAGAATTTATATGTGTAATTGTGTAATCGTAAAACCGTATAATTTTAAAATATTATAATACGTTTTTATTAATAAAAAAATACAACAACACGATAACACAACAACACAACAACAACAACACGATAAAAAATGAAATTTTTAAAATATATAATAGTCGTAGCGGCATGTCTCATGTTCAATACTTCCTGCGACAACGGCTTCGACGAACTCAACGTCAACCCAACTGCCGCCAACGAAATCGACCCTAAATTTCAATTCTCATGGACGCAGCTACGCACATCCGGCGGAAGGTATGAAAATTGGCGTGCCAATCTCATCTATTCCTCTATGATGATGCAGCATTTTGCTTCCACTTGTGGCTACTGGTCGGGCGATAAATACAGCTATAATGGCGGTTATTCCTCGTCACTCTTTGACCGTGCTTATACCGAGCAAGTCAAGGACGTACAAGACCTCATCAACACCCTCGAAACCAAAGAAGGCGCAGACCAAGCCATGCTCGGTATGGCGAAAATCTGGCGAGTCGTCATCTTCCAACGCCTCACTGATTTGTACGGCGATATTCCATATTTCCAAGCCGGAAAAGGCTTTTTGGAAGGCATTGACTTCCCGGAATACGATGCTCAGGAAACCATCTATGCAGATATGTTGGAAGAGTTGGAAGAAGGCATTGCTTTGCTGCCAAACGGTAGCGGCTTCGGTGGTGCCGACTTGGTTTATGCAGGCGATGCCGATAAATGGAAACGATTTGCTTACTCCATGATGTTGCGTTTGGCGATGCGTTTGTCGGAGGCAGATGCGGGTACTGCACAGGCATGGACAGCCAAAGCCGTAGCCGGAGGAGTCATGCAAAGTAACGACGATATTGCCTTCATCCAACACACCAACGGACCCGAAGGCATCAACATGAATGGCATCGGCGAAGTCCTCGACAAATCCAACGGTTTCGGCGACGACTGCCCACGATTGAGCAATACACTCGTCGATTGGATGACAGGCACAGGCGACCCGCGCTTGGATATTTTCGGCGTAACGCCCGTCAATGGTGGCGCACACAATGGCTTACCCAACGGCTTGGACGATACCTCGATTCAAGACAATCCAACGGGTACATCAACCGACGATTTTAGTTCTTTTAATCCGACGATTGTACAGGTTTCATCGCCCATGTTTTTCCAGACTTATGCTGAAACGCAGCTATTAGTTGCCGAAGCTATTAAGCGCGGTTGGGCAGACGGTAGCGCAGAAGAACACTATAATAATGGTGTTCGTGCGGCTATGCAACAATGGTCGATTTACGATGCCTCACTTGCCGTAGATGATGCCACTGTTGACGCTTATCTCGCAGCCAATCCTTACGCGGATTCCTTCGAGCAAATCGGCTGGCAATACTGGGCAGCGACCTTCCTCAACGAGTACGAAACCTACGCCAACTGGCGTAGAACGGGCTACCCTAGCCTCACACCGACTAACTATCCGGGCAATGCCACAGGCGGACAAATCCCCTCTCGCATGGTCTATCCCGAAAGCGAAATCGGTCTGAATCCAAACCTTGATGCAGCACTCGCCCGACAAGGGATGAGTACAGATTTTTCTAACGAAATGATAGTACCTGTTTGGTGGGATAAATAAGAATTTTTTTAATGTAAAATGTAGGTATTGAGAAATGTAAAATGTAAAATAATAAATTTAAAATGTAAAAGTTGTATAACGTGAAACAAACGTGATTCTTTTTTATTTTACTAATTTTTAAATAATTTTAAATAATAAAAAATACAATGAGTTGCTCGCGTACTACAAGCACTTTTACATTTATTATTTTACATTTTACATTTTACATTTCTCAACACCTACATTTTACATTTCTCTGCATAACCAAATCCGCTCTCAACTGTTTCACAAAGATGAAACAGTTAGTCTTTTTGGTTATCGTAATGGTCGTCGTTGCATGTTCCAAAATTTACGATATACCTCCTACAGTTGAGCGTTCAGGTTGGACATCCAAAACCATCGACCCGTATCCGCAATCCATCGGAGGCGACCCCGATAGTGGTTTTTATCACTTGATACATGGCGCGTACATCGGCACAGGGCTACCCTACGACTTATTGCAAAAACGAATTGAACGAAACAGAGAGCGATTTGTCCGCAACTCCGGGCTGACTTCTGAGTACGGATTTGCGGTCTTTGAAACCGAGCAAGGCGTGAAGGTGATGAATGGTACGTGTTTCAGTTGTCATGCCGGAAAGGTCAACGGAGAGGTAGTTTTAGGATTGGGCAATGCTTTGAATGACAATCAAAACAACCTAAAAATTCCTGCCAAATTGATGAACTGGCGGGTACGCAGCAAATACAAAAAAGATACCGCTACGATTGCCTCCTTCGATGATTTCGGAAAATATTTCGAACACATGGCACCCTACATCAAAACGAATAATCCCGGAGTCAATCCCGCTGCCCGAATCGCAGAAGCCTGTATGCGTTTTCGCGACCCGGTGGATTTGACATATACGCCCGAACCACAATACGATATTCGGAAATACAATTTGGCGAGTGATATTCCCGCCCTTTGGCACCTGCAAAAAAAGAATGCTTTGTACTACACCGCCGTTGGTCGGGGCGATTTCACCAAATTGCTCTTTCAGGCTTCGGTTTTGGGGATTCAGGATAGTACGTCAGCGAGGCAAGCGCAAGAAAAATTTGTTGATATTGTGGCTTGGATTCACTCATTAGAACCGCCTCAATATCCGAAGAATATCGACCAACAATTGGCAGAGAAAGGAGAAGCCATTTTTCAGAAAAAATGCAAAGGCTGTCATGGCACTTACGGCGAAAATGAAACTTATCCCAACAAGGTCATTGCCTTAGAAAAAATTGGAACTGACCCTTTGTACGCCAGTTATGCCGCAGAAACGCCGATTGTGGATTGGTATAATAAAAGTTGGTTTGCCGTGTCCGAACCAAAGTCATGGTTTGAACCGGAGCAGGGGTACATAGCTCCTCCTCTGGATGGTATCTGGGCTACCGCCCCTTATTTGCACAATGGTTCGGTACCGACAATATATGAGGTATTGAATAGCAAGGTGCGACCCGAAAAATGGAAACGCTCGAAGGAATCAGAGGAAAATGATTATGATTGGCAAAAAGTGGGCTGGGCATATAAATCAAAAAATTTCGGCAATGGACATAGAACCTATGATACTACTCTACCGGGCTACGGCAATCAAGGACATACTTTCGGGGATCAACTTAATGACAAGCAACGCTGGGCAGTCATAGAATATTTGAAGACCTTATAAACGTAAAACGATTTTGTAAATCGTTATGCCAACAAGTAACATACTAATGCCGTAACTCGTTATTCGTTTTTTAACTAATTAATAATCAACAACTTACTGTAATTTTTGGCTATTCATCTAAGTTTGCTAAAGCGAATACTCGTCAGACGAATTCCTTTATTCAACGCGAATATTTTATGAGATAAATCACTACATTTGACAAAAACCTTCGTCAGACGAGTATTATCTCGCAAGCAAACTTAAACGGATAGTCTAATTTTTAATTGTCAATGAATTACGAATTAAACCATTAACGTGAATTACGAATTACAAAATCATTTTACGTTTTCACTAAACTTTAAATTTATATGAGTGTGACACACATAAGTGGATTCATAATATTAGGCGCATAGCGTCGGCACGCTTTGTAACCGACGATTAGCCCCACAACTTCCTAAGCCGCGTAGCGGCGGTACTATTAAAATCGGTGTATTAAGGGGGGCGACGCTACGCGCCTTTTTCGGTTAGTGGGGCATTCTGTGTTACAAATGGTATCGACGCTATGCGCCTACAAAGCACATTTTAACATTAAACTTCCACTAATGTGTGTCACACTCAATTTATATTTTTTTGTACCTTGTGAAAAAAGGAAATTATGGCATATTCGGATTTTACAATAAAAAAATTAGAAGAACAGTTTGGAATTATTGAAAGACGGGAAAATCTCAACTTGAACCGTCAACAATTACAAGCGAGTGAGTTCTTAAAACATATATTAAAAACAGCCGAACAACATATTTCTGTACGAAGTGAAAAAGCCCGTTCAGAACTTATTGTCACGCCTATACTAATTGATTTACTGGAAAAAAATAAAGCATTTTTCACGATTTATTCCGGCGACCACCTTAATGTAGATAAAGAACGCGGCTTGGTAGGTGAATGTGATTTTATTTTAACAAAAAACCTCAATACCAGCGAAATCAGTACGCCTATCATCGCGATTGTAGAAGCCAAGAAACATGATATGGATTTGGGAAAACCACAGTGCGCCGCTCAAATGCTTGGCGCACGCATACACAATGAACAGAGGGGGGAAAAAATAGAACCCATATATGGTTGCGTCACCACAGGAAATACATGGTTATTTATGAAATTAGAAAATAATATCATTTATTCTGACAAACGTATTTATTATCTCGGCGAACTGGAGGAACTTCTCGGTGCCTTCCAAACCATTATTGATTACTACAAAGAGCATTTGAATTAGGCAATTTATTTCTTAATGAGTGAATGTTGAATGAGCGAATGAGTGAATAATTAATGCGATAATGTTATAATGTATTCATTCAAACGAGTAAATTTTTCATTTAAAATAAAAATCATGAAACCCACTATATCCATTATCATCGCGCTATTATTCGTTATATTTTTTTCAAATTGTCAACCAAAAATAGCGACGACAATCACACAAATACCACAAAAGGAATCATTAACAAAATACGTCAATCCATTCATGGGAACTGCCAATCATGGGCATGTCTATCCGGGTGCGACTGTGCCTTTTGGAATGGTACAATTAAGTCCTGATAATGGTACGGCAGGTTGGGATTGGTGTTCGGGCTATAATTGGGAATCTGATACGATTGTGGGTTTTAGTCATTTACATTTGAGTGGTACGGGAATTGGTGATTTGTATGATATTTCAATGATGCCAACGCAGGCAGAGATTGATTTTTCAAAAGAAATAAACCCGAAACAAAACGTCTATGCCGCCCGATTTTCTCATAAAAATGAAACCGCCTCACCCGGATTTTATCAGGTCGAATTGGATAACGGAATTAAGGCGCAACTCACCACTACGGAGCGCGTAGGTTTCCATCAATACGATTTCCCGAAAGGAAAAGACGCGACTATATTACTTGATTTGGGTTTTGCATTAAATTGGGATAAACCAACCGATACGCAACTCAAATTTTACCCAGAAAAAAATCTACTCACAGGTTATCGTTATTCTACGGGATGGGCGAAAGACCAACGGGTGCATTTTGCTGCGACTTTTTCCGAATCTTTTACTTCCCACCAAACTGCGGATGGCACTGCGCTCTCCTCTAATTCAAATAATTATAAGGGAGAAAAACTACGCACTCAAATCAATTTCGGCGCAATAGAAAACCTAAAAATAAAGGTCGGCATTTCCACCGCCGATGAAGCCGGAGCGATAGCCGCTTTGCAGGAAATTCCCGATTGGGATTTTGAAAAAGTAAAAAATACAGCCGATAAAAAATGGGAAAAAGAACTCGCAAAAATCAAGATTGATACGCCCGATGAAGACCTGAAAACTATCTTTTACACTTCGCTGTATCGTACCTGTCTCGCGCCTGTTTTGCTTGCTGATGCCAATGGAAATTACAAAGGCGCAGGTGGCGAAATCCAACAAGCCGAAGGCTATACCCGCTACGGATTATTTTCGCTTTGGGACACTTTTCGGGCGGCACATCCGCTTTATACCATTACCCAAAAAGATAAAATCAATGACTTTATACGGTCCATGTTGGCGCATTATGATGAGTACGGTTTGTTGCCTGTTTGGGATTTATTGGCGAATGAAACCAATACGATGACGGGCTATCACGCCATTCCCGTCATTGCGGATGCGTACCTGAAAGGCTTCCGTGATTATGATGTCGAAAAGGCATTGGAGGCGATGAAAAAAAGTGCGATGCAGGACATTCGCGGCACCGATTTGTACCGCGAATACGGCTACATTCCGCACGACAAAGCCGGGCAATCCGTCACTCGCACCCTCGAATATGCTTACGACGATTGGTGCATCGCGCAAATGGCAAAGGCAATGGGCAAAACGGCAGACTACGAGGAATTTTCAAAAAGAGCGAAAAGTTACGAGCCGCTATTTGATGCTTCGACAGGATTTATGCGGGCAAAACTCGCCGATAAAACTTGGAAAACGCCCTTCGACCCGCAGTATTCAAGCCACGATTTTGCTGTAGCCGAATATACGGAAGGTAATGCTTGGCAACACTCGTGGTTTACGCCTCATGCGCCGAATGAGTTGATTGAATTGCTAGGTGGTGCAGAAAGTTTTGTCGAAAAGTTGGACTCGCTTTTTATCGTAGATTCGACCATTAAAGGCGATAATGCTTCCGTTGATATTTCGGGACTTATCGGTCAATACGCACATGGAAATGAACCAAGTCACCACATCGCTTATTTTTATAATTTTGCCAAAAAACTACACAAAACACAAGCTATCGTCCGAAAAATAATGGACACTCAATATAATTCCGGTCCAACGGGATTGTGTGGAAATGAAGATTGTGGGCAGATGTCGGCTTGGTATGTTTTCAGTGCGATGGGCTTTTATCCCTTCAATCCGGCGGATGGAATTTATCAATTGGGTAGCCCATTATTTGAGAAGGTGGAAATTCCGGTGGGGAATGGAAAGACCTTTACGCTTATCGCTAATAATGTTTCTAAAGAAAATAAATATATTCAATCCGTTAAATGGAATGGCAAGCCGGATGAGCGATTTTATATTACACATGAGGATGTGATGAGTGGCGGGACTTTGGAAATTGAGATGGGGAGTGAGCCTAAAAAATAATATATTTATTGAAAATTAAGCACGTAAATTCCAAAAATCCTTTATCACA
The DNA here is from genome assembly GCA_938028705.1 of uncultured Saprospiraceae bacterium. Classification (GTDB taxonomy): domain Bacteria; phylum Bacteroidota; class Bacteroidia; order Chitinophagales; family Saprospiraceae; genus JAHDEO01. The sequence goes on from CALIZI010000170.1 coordinate 16,038, forward strand.
AAAGCACAGGGTTTAAACCCTGTGCTTTTGTGATAAAGGATTTTTGGAGTGTAGAATGGCGATTTACTAATATCAAATTTGATTCAAAATACATCTAAAAATTATGCAATTAAAATACACATTTTTCATAATAATTATATTTTTTATTTCTTGTAAAAACACCACACAAGAAAAATCCACGTCCACGTCCACCGACGATTTCACCAAAGAAAAACAAGAAATGGCGGACAAGGTAAAAGCCGAATTTTTACACGCTTGGAATGGTTACAAAAAATACGCTTGGGGCATGGACGGGCTGAAACCACTTTCCAAAAAAGGCGCGAATTGGTACGCACATTCCTTAGTGATGACACCTGTGGATGCCTTTGATACGATGTTGTTGATGGGATTGGATGAGGAAGCAAAGGAGTGTAAGAAATTGATTTTAAATGACTTGTCGTTCAATCACGATATGGATGTGCAGGTATTTGAAATCGTGATACGGATATTGGGCGGATTGATTAGTGCCTATCAAATGGATGGCGACCCGAAGTTTTTGGCATTGGCGAAGGACTTGGGCGATAGATTGCTGCCTGCCTTTGATACGCCCACAGGAATGCCTTATCGAATGGTTAACTTGAAAACCGGAGCGACCCGCGACCATAATAATAATCCGGCAGAAATCGGTACGCTGCAATTGGAATTTGCGATGTTGAGCCAACTGACAGGCGACCCAAAATATCGCGAAAAGGCAGACCGCGCCATTGAAGTTTTGTACAATAAACGCAATCCTACAACCAATTTAGTCGGAACGATTATCGACGTAAAAAAAGGAACGTGGCAGAATACGGATAGTCATATTAGCGGAATGATTGATTCGTATTATGAGTATTTGATAAAAATGGCGATTCTTTTTGATGATGAAAAATATAGAGAAAAATATGATGTGGGTATCGCGGCAGTCAACAAATATTTACTCGACAAAACACCTGACGGTTGGTGGTACAGCCATGCGAATATGGATACAGGCGAAAGAATCCGCACACAATTTGGAGCTTTGGATGCTTTTATGCCTGCGATGCTCGCGCTCGGTGGCGATGTAGAAACGGCAGAAAAAGTACAAGAATCGTGCTTCAAGATGTGGAAAGATAATAAAATCGAACCTGAACAATACGATTATTCCAAAAACGAAATTCTTGCGGGCGTATATTTTCTTCGACCTGAAAATATTGAATCGGCTGCGTATTTATTCCACCATACGGGCGACAGAAAATATTTTGACATGGGCAAAACCATGTTTGAAAGTATCGTAAAACATTGCAAAACAGACGAAGCCTATGCCGAAATCGAAGATGTACGAACCATGAAAAAGAAAGACGATATGCAAAGTTTTTTCTTGGCAGAAACTTTGAAATATGCCTATTTGCTATTCAGCGACCAACAGCAACTGGATTTTAGAAATACGATATTTAATACAGAGGCGCATCCGATGCAGAAGACTTGGTGAATTATTGATTATCAATACTTTAAACTTTAACTCCGGCATTATTATCCTGAGTTCCATCTTATTTTCTACATGAGCTATTTTTTCGCTCCTCGCATAATTATGCGGAGAATCAAATATTGCCAATGGGTCATCAACAAGGTATTCGGTGTCTAATTTCCTATCTAATACTTTGGTTTTTGGGGAGTGTTCGATTAAAATAGGGAATAGTTGCAAGGCGAATGTTTTTATGAAAAATGGGTGTCTGAATACTCAAATATCCGCTTTTAACAAAAGAATTCGCCTTGCAACTCGTGTATAATCATTTACCCTATTTTTGTCGAACACTACCGGTTTTTTGACTTGATAATAAAATGGTCTGATCTCCGACCTATCAAAGTCATAAATGACACTTTCTACCACAAATGAAAACTATATTTCATAACTTCGCGGCAAGAAAAGTTCTATCATAATGAAATTTTTTATCCAAACTTTACTATTCAGCATACTTACTGTGGGGATGTATGCACAAGGTACATTTTCCGGCAATTTGCAGGCTAACGGCAATTATTTCCAGCGCGATACCACTATTGGTGCAGCCAATACGCCACAATACGACCGCCTCAAAACAGGTGGGGAAGCATGGCTCAACCTCAATTATAATATTTCCGGTTACGATTTCGGACTGCGCTTCGATATGTACCAAAATTCTAATATCCCCAATCCGCAAGATGCTTTTTCCGGTCAGGGCATCGGGTATTGGCAAATCAGAAAACAAGTCGATAAACTCAATATTACCGCCGGACATTATTACGACCAAATCGGTAGTGGAGCTATTTTTCGTGCTTACGAAGAGCGTTTTTTGGCAATCGATCATTCGCTACTCGGCTTGCGCCTTACTTATGATTTGAACGATAATTGGCGCATCAAAGGTTTTTCAGGTAAGCAGCGCAATGCCTTCGGGCAATCCAATTTTATCACACGTACTTACACGCCGCTCATCAATGGTCTTACGGTGGATGGCTTCCGTATGGTCAACGAAAAACTCTCCTTTGCGCCCGGCTTTGGTGTGGTCAATCGCTCGCTCGACGATGACCTTGTTCGCAGTATCGGTGCAGATATTTCTTTAAATAATTTTGACCGTTTCTTTTTCAAACCCAAGTATAATGTTTATGCTTTTACGCTATATAATACACTGACATTCAAGGACTTTACACTCTACCTCGAAGGTGCGTACAAGACACCCGAAGCCATTATTTCGCCTACGCGTATCGTGGTAGATACTATGGGGCAGGTGCTTGAAGAGTACGATTTGGATGGCGTGCCGACGATTACCGGAGACCAAGTTTACGGTAATTATTTAGTCACTTATCAAAATAAACCCGGTACGGTATTTTATGCAAGTGCAGGCTATTCGCGCAAGGGTTTTGGAGTGACCTTACAGGCAAAACGCACCGAAAATTTCCCGATTCGTGTCAATCCAAATGAAAACCTGATACGCGGTTTTGTCAACTTTCTGCCGCCGATGTCACGTCAAAATTCCAAGCGACTCACTACCCGCTATAATGCCGCCACGCAAGTACTCGGCGAATGGGCGATACAAGCAGATTTTTTATTTAAATTAAACAAAGAGGTCAGCGGACAAGTCAATTTTTCAAATATTACTGACCTCGACGGGGAATTGCTCTACCGCGAAGCACACCTGATAAGCAAGTATAAAAAACGCCCTTGGCAAGTTACGGGAGGCTTGCAATTCCAACAGTATAATCAAGAAGTTTTTGAGGTAAAACCCAATGTACCGCTCGTCAATAGTCTTGTACCATATACCGAAATTGTCTATAAATTTGACCGTAAAAAATCGCTGCGTGCAGAGTTGCAATACCTCAATACACAACAAGATTACGGGCAGTGGGTCTTTGCCCTGTTGGAGTATAGCATTGCCCCAAAATGGTCTTTTTCATTGGCAGATATGGTGACACTTGACCCGAAAAAATATTACGAAAAATCAAATATATCAGTTAGTAATACTTCAAAACCTGTTCATTTTTATACCATATTTGTGTCTTATGCAGAGAAAGCCAACAAATTCTCGCTCGCTTATGTCCGACAGCCCGACGGTATCAATTGTACAGGTGGCGTATGCCGATACGAACCCGCTTTTAGTGGTGTGAGATTGACGGTGAATACCAGTTTTTAGAAATGAAAAATGTAAAAGTGTCGATAATGTGTGAGTTATTTTTTTTATTTATAAAAAGTTAAAAATTAGCAAAATAGAAAGACATAATAGGTAAAAAACTCACCTTGCATTATTAATATAAAATTATCAGTCTAATATCTACATAGCCTACATTTCTGCTGTACTTTGGATATTGGGCAATTAGGAAATTTGGTATTAGGTATTCCGATAGTCATCGGGATTTTTATCAAATAATTATAAAATTAAATTAATTGAATATTTTTTTAGCTTAATAAAAATAAAATAACTGATAATCAATTACTTACGATTTAAAACCTAATTTCCAAAATGTCCAAAGTCCAGATTTCTCTCCCCCCCTTGAAAAAAAGTGAATTAGCATAAATAGCATTAAAAAGTGGGTAGTCCTTTAGATGTAATGCTAACTCATGGCGACTTGCCTTGCATTTTCAAAATGCAAGGCAAGTTTGAGCATTACATTTATAGCACTACCCAAAAGTGCTATATTTAGGATAAAAATAATGAATAAAAAAAGGAAAATGCAGGCTACTACATTTTCCATTTACCCTAAAATCAATAATTGAAATTACAAAAAAATCTTTATTCTGTGGTTAAAGTGATGTATTCACTTTCTATGGTAGCCCCCAAGTTTTTTAGGTGGTTTAGTTGTCAGACGAATGCTGTTTTAGAAGGCACCGATTATTTGATAATATCTTCGCTTTTAGCAAAAGAATTCGTCTGACAACTCTCCCCGCTTTGATTTTTGGGGGCTACATATTCAACTTGGGTTAGGTATTGATAATTACGCTACCCGAAGTTTGTCCGGTTTTGAGGTATTCGGACTTTGGGATAATTTGTTCCATTATATAGCGGCTCGTTCCTTTTTCTGTCCAATATACTTCTACTTTAATATATTCCTTTTTCCAAAGCTCTATACTTGCTTCGGCATCCAAATCTATCAGAAAAACATCTTCGGAGGTTTGTCCTATCGCATAACCGAAAATCAGGCAACAGATTATTATAGTTGTCAATAGTTTTTTCATAACTCGTTTGTTAGGTGCAATTTAACATCTTTATCAATGTCACGCAAGGGGCTTATAGGGATTTTTACTCAAAGCAATATTTTTTGTGACCTGATTATCAATGAATTACGATTTTATTTTTGACTTCGCAAATTTACATTATCGTATATTAAAAATAAATGAAGTTTCAATACTTTTTGTGACAGGATACTCTACGTTTTTTATTGTTAGAAGGTTTCAATATCACATAAAGTTTTTATTATTGTATAAATAAAAAATAATACAATAATAAACGTTTTTTTAATGCTATAATGAGTTTGTGGCATCATTAGCCGACTGAGAGCGGAAAGGCTTGTGACACTCAAAAATAGAGATAATTTTAAATACATTTTAATTATAATTTACTATCTAAATCATAATTTTTAATTATAATTTTAATGTAAAAAAAGTTATGTGATTTGAATTTCAAACAAAAAGATGAATTATTCAAAAAAGTTTGACATTCATCCAAAGAGGACATAACTTTGCAGCATTATTTAAAAGCATAAATAATTGGTAGCTATATACAAAAATGAACTGCCAATATTTCAACATTAAAGTTACAACAATGAGCGGTCACGGCGATCAAAATTACGGTAAAAAAGGCATTGCAGTCATGTATGCTGTTTTGACTTTTTTCTTTATCATTTCTGTTATTCTATACGTCTATTGGTACAATTTCCGTCTCGAATTTTAAGACGATTCGTTGATTCGAGATAATAAACCTCTAATGATATGCTTATAAACCAACGTCTTATCTGGATTGCACTGGGTATATTCACTTTAATAATTCGTTGGTTGTCAGGTTTTTATCCGCAAGCAGTAGAAACTATATATGCTCGTGGCATATATCAGGGTGTACGTTGGGTATTTGACCATACGGTGACGATTACACCACTTCCTTTGTTTTATGTGTTGGCAGTATTGCTATTGATTTGGCTGATTTGGGCTATCGTCAGATTCTTTCGTCAGACCAATCCACTTGGCAAACGACTCTTGAACAGCCTGTATTCTATAGTTGCTTTTGCTGCCGGATTTATCTTCCTTTTTATGTGGCTTTGGGGCTTCAATTATGCCCGCATTCCTATCGAAAAGCAACTTAATTTTAAGCCCGAACCATTGAGTCTGGAAGTTCTTAAAACAACTTTTAACGAATATACGCTTCTACTTGATACTCTCCGACACCGTATCCCGAATGCAGATACCACTGCTTTGAGTGAAGATTTTGTACCCGACAAACTCGAAAATCAAGTGCGCGACCTCTTGACCGCTACACTCAAAGACCTCAATTACCCGACTACCGGACGGGTACGCGGCAGATTGATTTATCCGAAAGGAACGCTTATTCGAAATGGCGCATCGGGTATTTACATTCCATTTATTGGTGAAGGACATATTGACGGCGGGCTGCATCACTTGTCTATTCCGTTTACTATGGCACACGAAATGGCGCATGGCTACGGGCATGGCGACGAAGGCACTTGCAATTTTCTCGCCTACCTCGCCTGCCAAGGTGCTACCGACCCGTACATTCGCTATGCAGGGGCGTACTCTTATTGGCGATACCTCCGCAGCGCACTTCGCAGTCTTGACAAGGCGGCTTATCTCGAACTCGAAGCGCAATTTCCGACAGGTATCCACAATGACCTCGAATCTCTCAAACGTAGTTGGGAACTGTACCCGCAGTCCTTTCCGCATATCAGGGATTGGTTGTACGACCGCTTCCTAAAATCGCAAGGCATCAAAGAAGGCGTGAAAAGTTATAGTAAAGTAGTCATGATGGTAGAGGCTTGGAAAATCCAAAATCCCAATAACAAATAATAAGGATTTTCATTTTTGGAATTTGTTATTTGGATTTTGGTGCTTGGAATTTAAATAAACGCTGTGCCTTTTTGACGGCTTCGGTAGCCGATGCCTAAGAAGCTAATCGGAGCAGAAATCATAACGGGGATGCTACTGTAGAAAGGTCTTGGTGTGCCTTTGAGGTGATGAATGGTGAGGACTGCACTGATGGCTATCATAGTAGGAATGATAGTGCCAAGCATGATGCTTCTCCATTTGTGTTGTCCTTTAAGGCTGAATGTTTCGCATAAGCGGACGAGCGAACCGCCAAAAAACCAAGTGTAACAACCTTGTTTGAGTGCCGCCACACCTGCTGCCTGCCAACCAAAATCAGCATTAATCCAATATACACAAGCTCCAAGTATGAGACCGCCGAGAAATCCGGCTTTCATGTTGATGAATTTGGTGAGTCTCAATTTAAAGTGCGTTTGTAGTAGTCGATAATGGCTTGGAAGGTGCCGAGAAGTTCGGGGAGGTTGCCGAGATAGTAGTTTTTTTGATCTATATAAATTAAGTCATTTTCCAATTTCATAAATAGCCAACTATCTCCATTGGTCACACATCCATAAATTTTATCTATATCTACACCTTTATTTTTATTAAAAGTATGTGCGCCAAGCAACTGGGCGGCACATTGAGGCACTCCGAGTTCAAGCTCACCTCGTTTGGCTTCTACTATATGAATAATTGGATAATTAATATTATAAGTTCCCACATTTTTAGTCAATATGAAATCACATTCTCCTTTTAGTCCTTTCTCTGGAGAGGCATTTAAATTATCGCCTGAATAAACTTTAAAAAAGTTCTCATTATATTCTAATAATTCTTTGAGAATAGGTACTACAATCCACTCCGATTTTGCTTTTTCGCTTGTAATCGATTGACTTTTGGCTATTCGTAAATCACGTTCTAATAGCTCGCTCGGTTGCATAGGCTGAATGTCAAATTGTATATGACCCAACTTGTTTTTGATACCAAATTTATTTTCTAAATCATCTAATGTAAAATCCGAATATGCCATAATTTAATGCTTAATTATCAACGATTAATGCTTAATTTTAAACCTAAATTGTGTCCATGTATTTACTATAATTAAATATCAATTGAGTGTGACACACATTCATGGACTTATAATATGAAATTAGAAAAAGCCAAGATTAGCATGAACCTCCGTAATGACTGCTTTAGCTGTCAAGTGGGCAGTAATTTGTCACAAAGCAATGATTTTCAAGTAATTGAATGTTGAGTTAAAACTACACTTGACAGCTAAAGCAGTCATTACAG
>CALIZI010000171.1 GCA_938028705.1 uncultured Saprospiraceae bacterium
AGTGTTGTGGTGTTGAAGTGTCGTAGTGTTGAAGTAAAAACACCACAACACTACGACACTTCAACACCACAACACTAAAACAGATGAAAAAAGCGGTTATAGATTTAGGCACCAATACCTTCCATTTGCTTATCGTTGAGCCTGACGGTGCAGGGCATTTCAAGGAAATATATCGCAAACGTATTTTTGTACAACTCGCTGAGGAAAGCATTACGCGAATAGGTGCGGCAGCCTTTGAGCGCGGATTGGCTGCCTTGCGCGAATACCGAAATACACTCAACAAGCATGGTGTCCGCGAGGTTCGCGCCTTTGGAACGGCTGCCCTGCGGCGTGCCGAAAACAGCGCAGATTTCAGAGCAGCTATCAGGCAGGAAACCGGCATTGAAGTACAGGTCATCGACGGAGCAGAAGAAGCAAAACTCATCACCGAAGGCATAAGACTTGCAGTTCCGCCACACCAAAAAACCATGTTGATTATGGACATCGGCGGCGGGAGTGTGGAGTTTATTATCGCCAACCATCAGGAGGTATTTTGGGCGCAAAGTTTTCCGGTAGGTGTGGCGGTTTTGTACAATGATTTTCATAAAAGTGAACCCATCACAGCACAAGAAATCACCAAAGTCAACACGTTTTTACACAAACAACTAAGCCCGCTCAAAGCAGCTCTGCAACAATATCCGGCAGACCTGCTCGTAGGTGCTTCCGGCACTTTCGATGTCTTGGAAGCTATGTTGATTGAGGTAAAAGAACACCCTTTACATGCCACCATTCAAGCCAAAGATTTCTATCCCATTTACAAAAAAATCGTCAGTGCCACCCTCCAAACCCGCCTTAATATCGAAAAACTCCCTGCCCAACGTGCCAAACTCATCGTCGTTGCACTCATTTTAATTCACTACGTATTGGAGCAAGTGGATATTGAAGACATTATCATTTCCATGTATGCGATGAAAGAAGGGATGTTGGCAGAAATGCTGTAATCAAGTGCTGATGTACTGACGTGTTGAAGTGCTGAGGTATTGACGATATAACGAGGTCTTTTTTATATTAAAAAATGCTTTTGCTTGGCACCGCCGTAGCCTAGTGCTTCCAGTCTGCGTTGCGTCTATGCGATACGACATCAATGCTTTATCGTTTTCATGTACCCACATTCGTTCTTTACTCACTTGCTAAATAGGTGGATAGTTGAAGGCTGCTTCCGGCATGCAAATACATCATGTAGGCATCATTTTCGTACTATCCAACGTTTGTACATAAAGGTTTTTTAAACTAATAAAAATTTAAATAAATTTTTGAAGTGTAAAATGTAAAAATTATACAACATAAAACAAACACAACACTTTACTATCTCATTAATTATCAACACTTTATAAACAAAAACACTCTACTTGCGTACTATTGACACTTTTATATTTATTATTTTACATTTTACATTTTACATTTCAATAATCGTACAGACATTGTACCACAACAAAAAAAAGCGTAATTTTGCAAGCTATGTCGAAAAAATCCATTTTTCAGGTATTTATTATACTTTCTTTAGTCATTTTAGCAGCTTCTTGCAATAGCGATTTTGAAAGACTCCGCAAGCAGGATGATTTCGGATTGAAGTACGAGAAGGCAATAGAATATTACGACAAAGGAGATTACTACAAAGCTCAGGTTTTGCTTGAGCAAATTATGCCTTTTTATAAAGGCAGAGATGAAATTGAAAAAATCTACTTCACCTATGCTTACACGCATTATAAGATGAATAAATTTATCTTAGGAAGTTATTATTTCAAAAATTTCTCAGTCACTTTTCCCAACAGCGAATATGCCGATGAGGCGAGTTTCATGGCAGCATACAGCCATTACCAATTGTCGCCCAAATACCGCTTAGACCAAACCTACACCGATAAAGCCATTGACGAATTGCAATTATTTATCAATACACACCCCAACAGCGAGCGTGTAGAAGAATGCAATAGCTTGATGGACGAATTGCGCCGCAAAAAAGAAGAAAAAGCATTTGCACAGGCAGATTTATATTTCAAACTCAAAGATTATAAAGCCGCCACTCATGCCTACCAAACCGTATTGAAGGATTACCCCGATGCCATAGAAGCTGAACAAGCAAGATTTATGATTGTCAAATCAAATTATAAACTTGCTCAAAATACAATTGAATTGACCCAAGAAGAACGATTCAAGAATGTACTCGAAGCCTATAAAGACTTCACAGACCGTCACCCGAAAAGCCAATTTTCAAAAGAAGCACAAGAAATATACAATGCTTCTAAAAATAGAATTATCAAATTAGGTGGAACGACAAGTAAGTGACTACAATGAGTGAATGAGTGAATGAGCGAATGAGTGAATGAACTCACTACTCGCTACTCACCACTTTTATACTCACTACTCGCCACTCGTTACTCAACTATCATGGATATTAAAAAAAGAGCACAAGGTTTGCCTGCCGACGCAGAATCACAAAACATCATGGATTTTGTAGAAGATACCGGAAATGTTTACGAAACACTCCGCGTCATTGCCAGTCGTTCCGACCAGATTTCTCGTGAATTAAAAGAGGAATTATTGGCAAAATTAGAGGAATTTGCCGTAGCCGGCGAAAACCTCGAAGAAATACATGAAAACAAAGAGCAAATCGAAATCTCTCGTTTTTATGAGCGTTTGCCCAATCCTTCACTCATTGCTACTCATGAGTTTCTCAACGGACAACTACAATTTCGATACAAAGAAAAAGACGGAGAGGCAAAAATCGGTAAGAACACCAGAGTATATCAATAATTTTTAAAATGTAAAAATTGTATAACGTGAAACAAACGTAATTTTATCTATTTTATTAATATTCAATTTTTTACAAATAAAAAAAGAAAAAATACTATACTCGCGTACTATCGACACTTTTACATTTTACATTTCTATCCGACTGTCTCATAAAAGACAACAAGTGAATGAGTGAATATGTATGTTTGTAAAAATTACATACTCACTCATTCGTTTTTTTTAATATGCAGGGCAAAAAAATCATTCTCGGTATAAGCGGTAGCATTGCTGCTTACAAATGCGCCTTCCTGACCCGTTTGTTGGTCAAGGCAGGTGCAGAGGTGAAGGTCATTATGACCCCTTCGGCTACCGACTTTATCACTCCCCTCACCTTATCTACCCTTTCCAAAAATCCGGTTTTCAGTGATGTCAGTTCCGAAGAAGGCTGGCACAATCATGTCGAACTTGGCTTGTGGGCTGATGCCATGATAGTTGCTCCGGCGACTGCCAACACCCTTGCACGCATGGCTAACGGCTTGTGTGACAATATGTTATTGGCTGTGTATCTGTCGGCGCGTTGTCCGGTATTCTTTGCTCCGGCTATGGATTTGGACATGTGGACACATCCTGCCACACAAAAAAATATCTCAACATTAGAGCAGTATGGCAACCATCTCATCCCTGCCGAACATGGCGAACTTGCCAGCGGATTGGTCGGTGTAGGACGCATGGCAGAGCCGGAAAATATCGTCAAAACATTATCCAATCATTTTATTAAAAAAAATATAAGACAAGATTTGATGGGTAAAAAAGTCTTGGTCACTTCCGGTCCTACCCACGAGGCTATTGACCCGGTGCGCTTCATCGGCAATCGTTCCACAGGCAGAATGGGTGTATCACTCGCCGAAGAACTTGACCGACGCGGTGCGAAAGTTACCTTGATTACAGGTCCGGTCAATATCAAAGCGTTTGGTAAAAATATCAATAGCATTCCGGTCAAATCTGCACAAGATATGTACGAGATAGCTATGCAGCATTTTCCTGATGTGGATGTGGCTATTATGGCAGCGGCAGTGGCAGATTATACGCCCAAAACGGTATCAGCTACAAAGGTCAAAAAGAAACCCGGCGATATGAATATCGAACTCAAACGCACCAAAGACATCGCCTACGAGTTGGGTCAAATCAAGCAAGCCCACCAAATCACGATAGGTTTTGCCCTCGAAACCAATAATGAAGCGGAGAACGCCAAAAAGAAACTCGCCAAGAAGAATTTTGACTTTATCGTACTCAATTCACTCAATGATAAAGGCGCAGGATTTCAACATAATACCAATAAAATCACGATATTAGATAAGCAAGGTAATTCGCAAGTCTATCCGCTCAAATCCAAACCGGAAGTCGCCAAAGATATTGTCGATTATTTTCAAAAAGTGAGCGCATTGAATGTGAATATATCTGATTAACTGCTCAACTGATTTACTAATTCCTAATCTCCATACTTTCCTCTGAATTTTTTTGCCAATCGTTTAAATTTATTATCCAGACTAATTGCTTTGCCTTGAATAAAGGCTTGTTCGAGTTTTGCTGTACGCATATCGAGCGCATCGCCTGCACAGATAAAAAACGTGGCATCTTTGCCCGTTTCCAGCGTACCGGCTGTGTCACCTATACCCAAAATTTTGGCTGTATTTGCCGTCAATGCCTTGATGCCTTCCTCATAAGGTAAGCCGTAAGAAACCGCTTGTCCGGCTTGGAAAGGTAGGTTAAATTGTTGCCATGCACCCTCCATACTCAATCCGAAAAGTACGCCTTTGTCGTGCAGTATTTTAGGTGTTTTGAAAGGTTGGTCAATATCGTCGTCAATATTGGAAGGCAAGTCCTGTGTATTGCCTAAAATGACGGGAATATTGTTGGCAGTCAACTCGTCGGCAACCAACCAAGCGTCTTTTGCACCTACGATAACACCCTGAACATCAATATCTTTAATGAATTGTATGACCTCAATCATCGCCTTGGCAGAGTTGGTGTGGATAAAAAGTTTTTTCTCGCCGTTGAATAGTCCGCGCATCGCTTCAAACTTGAGGTTTTTCGTATCTGCCTTGCTTTGAGCATAGGCTTTGGCAGCACTGAAATGCTGTTTGACTTCGGTGATTTGTTTGTCGTAGTTGTCATTCTTTTTGGTTGGTCCGGGAGCTGCCCACCAGCCGGAGCGTGTGTGCATACGAGGCCAATTGAGGTGAATACCATTGTCTATTTTGTAAGCGGCATCTTCCCAATTCCAGCCGTCGAGCTGTACAATGCTCGAACTGCCCGGCACACGTCCGCCTTCGGGTACGATTTGGGCAGTCAATACACCATTGGTACGAATGGTGGGCGTGACCCGCGAATCGGTATTATAAGCAATAATGGAACGGATATTGGGATTAAAACCGCCGACTTCGCGTGCATCTCGCGTGGCGCGTACTGCACCTATTTCTACGAGTCCGATTTGAGAATTGGGCGCAATAAAACCCGGATAAATTTCTTTTCCCGCAGCATCAATGACCTTATCCCACTCGCCTGTATTCGGCGGATTGGTGCGGGCATCAGTGACCAATGTGATTTTGCCATTCGTAAATCCAATGGCACTATTTTCAATAACTTTTCCTGTACCCAAATGCGCCTTGGCATTCAGGATGAGTATGGATTGGGATTGTGCTTTGGCAGGTGTTTCTTGTGCCAAAACTGCCGTACTCATGAAGCAAAACAGGAGTATAAATATCGTATTTTTCATAATCGTTTCAGTTTATTGAGTTGACCAGTTTATTGAGTTTATAAAGCATTTACACAAGCCATTATCAACTCAATAAACTAATCAACTGTTATACTAAATTTGACTGGCTAAGATAGGAATAAAATGATTGATATTTGTATGCCAAGAGAAATATTCTGCGTATCCACATATTTATGCCGATAGCTATCGGTAGAGTGGAAAACGGATATGAGTATGTGAAAATGATAAGGCTCTGACCTCGTATCAAATCCCGATAGTTATCGGGAGAAATACTGCGAAGGGTATCTTGCGAGGACATCAGGCAAAAGCATTTTTTAATATAAAAAAAGACCTCGTTATTCGATTTTAAATATTGAGAAAGGATGTCATTATATGGAGAGATAGGGAACGAAAAGTCATTTTAATAAAATATAAATTTATTTGTGACGCACTCAATTTATTTCAAATTATAATTAAAATATTTTATAAAAATTATATTTATACGATAAAAAACACATAACAAGTTTTATAAATTATTTTACAAATATTTTTATTTAAATTTTGTAATAAACTAATTTTCAATAGAATAAAAATACTTTGTTGCCTGACATTTTAAAAATGTCCGCCAACTTATCCATTTCCAGAGATGTGGGGTATTGATAGATTTTGAAAATGCAAGGCGAGTTGCGTTTGTCTTTTTTTGTACAAAATTCGCTTTATGCCAGCAAAAAGTATTTATCTTGTTGTTCGATTAATGCGGTCATATTGGTTCGGGCAATTTTACTTTCGCACCAGAGTTTCAAATTATTCAATCCTCTTCGGCTGTTGACTTCACTTTTCAATGTGGTATCAAAGGCTTGGATAAGTTTTTGCCATATTTCCTTTTTTTCTTGGTGGGTAATGGCTTTGTACAGTTCTCTGAAGGTTTGCAGAATATGCTGCTCGACTTCAAAATAATATTCATTTCTGACGAAGTATTTGTAGGCAGATTGGATGTGTTTGTCGAGTTCGTAGGAAGCAAGTTCGTAGCAGATGACAAGTTGCCATATTCGCGCCGCCACTTGCACATCTTTGCGGTCTGTCATCCGATTGACGGCAGTGACTTTGTCGAGCCATTTTTGTGCCTTATCCCACTCTTCAAACATACAATAAAAAATCATAATGGTGTAAGAGAAGGTGGAAAGTCGGGTCTCTTTGATGTGCTTGGTATAGTGTTGCCATTGCTGTTCGGCTTGTGCAATGAGTTGCTCGCCTTCCGTTTTGTTGAGGGTTCGGACACAGTAGGTGAGGCTTTGCAGATGAATATTATAGCTGACATCCAAAGAATCTACGGGTAAGCCTTCGAGGAGTTGAATGACTGTTTTGTCCGACGGCTTTTTGAGTTTCATGGTTTTGGTTTTTTCCCAAAACCAGACTTTTACATAAAAAGCGGTGTATTCGGGGATGTGAAAAAGAAATTCATTTTTATCAAATATTTCAAGAATGAGTTGGTAATAATGATAGGATTTTTCCATTTCATTGGCATATTTGTGGTAGAGACTTTTGACGTAACAATAGTCTATCATGGCTTTTTTTGAGAGGGGTTTCGCTTGTTGGTGTAGGAGTGGTGAGTTAATCAGGCGTTGAAATATCGTCTCATTTTCGGGCTTGCTGAGTGCTTTATCGGTGACGAGCAGGGCATCAATTTGCATACATAAGTTGGAGTATGCCAATTCATTATTGAGTTGTTCCGTTACGGCTTTTTTTTCCTTGACCAAAGTATCTATGGTATCATAAAAATCATTTTTGACGGTTTTAAAAATCAGATTTTGCTCCCATTTTATAATGTCTAAGAGTAATGTGAAGCGTTCATTTTCGCGTGCTGTTTTCTTGGCTCTTTTGATATACTTACCGAGCAGATTCCATTGCCTTTTTTGATGTAGGATGCTAAAATAACTTAGCATCATACACAATTCCGCATCTACGGATTTGTGCAATTGCATGATGTGGAGCGTGTCGAGTATTTTTTCGGTGAGGAGGTTTTTATCGTCCGAAGTAAAGCCTTTTTCTTTGAGTGCTTGCTCATCATATTCGCTTTGTTTTTTGATCGCATCGAATAGCTGTACGTATCTGGGCGTGTTTTTTTTCCCTATTTGTACATGCA
Source organism: uncultured Saprospiraceae bacterium (assembly GCA_938028705.1). Classification (GTDB taxonomy): domain Bacteria; phylum Bacteroidota; class Bacteroidia; order Chitinophagales; family Saprospiraceae; genus JAHDEO01. The sequence continues at coordinate 7,668 of CALIZI010000171.1, forward strand.
ATTTGAAATACCGCTTTTCGGCTTTCGACATAGACTGTATGAGTTCATGTAATAGCATAATTTGGTAGAAAATGAGTGAAATAAGTGAGTGTTGACCGAGTGGATAGCAATAATATATTGTATTTGGGTATCAGTCTGCAAACAGAAATATACGTAGATTTTCTTATAATAAAAACCTAATTAACAGTAAATTATGTAGGCTTTATTTTTAGTAGTGAGTAATGGCAAAGGTATAAAAGAATTGTTGAAGGTCGAAAAATAAAATGTACGTATTTGTGCATTTTATTTAAAAACACGAATATTGTTTGTAGGATAGGGGCTGATTGGATATAAGTAATTTTTTGTTGGATTTGAATTGCACCTCCTCCTAGCCTTCAAGGAGAGCAGTGACTCAACTATGATAAGATTGGTCAACGAACTTTCGTAAAAAAGTGTTGTAACTCTATGCGAAACAACCTCGTAAACCTATTAATTTTTGTTAATGTTTTAGTGTGCTGCTCTCCGATTTATTTTTTGAATGAGTATTCTCCTTCAAAAACTAAGTTCCCCGCTTCCCTTGCCACGTTGTAATAATACACTCTTTTCTTCATCACCTACATATACGTGTACTATGTTTTTTTGTTCGTCAAACAATTCTGTCAATAGGAGATTGCTGATATTGATTTTGCTGACGGTCGGCACATCATTGATTTCGAGGTAGCACCATGTTACATCGGCTTCAAGTTCTTTGCCGAGCAAGGTGGCTTTTTGGGTTTCGCCATCGACCTCAATAGTCAATCGCCGCTCAAAATAATTAGCGAGCAAGCTGTCGGTTTCGGGGGCTTCGCGGTCGGGGTCACCCACCCACAGTTTCGTGGTAGTTCCGGCTTCCAATGCCGCCTCCAAATCATCCGTAAATAATTTGACCGCAATTTCGAGCGAGGCATTTTCCGCATTATGCGTCACCTCCATGATGCTGACATAAAATTTGTGAGCAAAACCCGTCAAAAGAAAAAAACCGACAACTAATATAAAGTAACGCATGATTCATTATTTTTACAAAAATTAGTTCATTGTTGATGGTTCATAGTTCATAGAAGTTTATCAGACTTTAGGAAAACTCGCTCTATGAACTATCAACTATGAACCATGAACTGCAACAAGCAACAATCAAACCAATCCAATAATGGGGTCATTTTCTACATATTTGCAATTGGGTTTTGAGCATATTTCTGATATTAATGCTTACGACCATATTTTATTTATCGTGGCTTTGTGTGCCATATACCGTTTGTCGCAGTGGCGGTCTATCGTCATACTTGTGACAGCATTTACGATTGGTCATTCGGTGACGTTGGCTTTGGCGGCACTGAAGATTATTCCGGTACGGCAGGAAGTGGTTGAATTTTTGATTCCTGTAACGATATTACTGACCTGCCTGTACAACGTGACCGGCTATGCTGCAAATTTCGACAAAAAATCATTACGTATCAAGTACCTCTTAGCTGCTTTTTTCGGATTGATTCATGGTATGGGCTTTTCCAATTATTTTAGTATGCTGATAGGCAAAAGCGATAGCCTTGTGCTGCCTTTATTTGCCTTCAATGTGGGTATCGAATTGGGTCAATTGATTATTGTAGCCATTTCACTGGCAGCGGCTTATTTGGCTCTGAATATTGCCAATGTCAAACAACGGGAGTGGAATCTGTTTATCTCCGGTGCAGTGGCAGGTATGGCATTGATGCTGATGGTGGAAACTAAATTTTGGTGAGTTTTTGAATGTATCTGCTGTTTTTTGAAGTTGAAATTTTATAAAATATTAAGCCCTGATTTTGAATAATTATAAAAAATAAGTAAAAGTTATCAGACCATTTTTCTAATTTTAATGACCTTATTTGTTGTTTTTCAACATTTTAAAAAACATAATAATCCTAATTTGTAAAAACAAACAAAACTGTTCCTTTGCACTTTCCTAAAAAGCCCGCACCTTGTGGTCGAATTGAGGGATGAACGATGAAAACTAATCCTTCCTTTCTATAACAAAACGAATCGGCGAACATACTATTTTTGATTCGCGCGAATTTAATTAATCAATAATATGCTTTACGGTTTTTTACTCCGAATCCATGCTTTGGCATGGGGTGAAATTCGTATGTGTTGTGTGTACCGATTCGATATTTATTAATTTCTTTAAAAAATTATGAACGATGAAAACAAATTTTTTAAGTAGAAACATCCTGCCAAGAGGGTCAGGAAAATTGCTAAAAATCGGCTTGATGTTTATGATTTTGGTTGGCTTTGGCTTATCAAGTCATGCCCAAACTCCATCCGACTTAGGGCAGCAACAGCACTTGTACCTCAAATTACACAATGATGATCCAACAATTCAAGATCATATCAAAGCAAAACCTGCAAGTGATGAAGCTACCAAACCATTCAGTTACAGCTACTATTGTTACGCAAATAGCGAACAAGCTACGCTGAGACTTTTTGAAGGCAGTGATATTGTAGCACCGGACAATGGTGTTTCTTTTCATACCGAATTAACACTGATGGATGACGTACCGTTTACTTTTATTCGCTTTGGCGTATCCATAGGGAATTTTGAAAGAACGTACAGCCTAAACAACTCAAAACTGTATCATAACAAAGGTCATGTATCAGTCAGTGAAGGCGGAAAAATTGACATTTATTACGATGGTAATTACTATCAAATGCACTACGACGGTGTACCCGTAGAATGTGCCGAAGTAGGTGCATTTATTGGCTTACGAGAGGCTTTTGTCTCTACCTATGGTCGTGTAAATAGAGGTGGTGAAGTCGATTTTATGCTTGAACCGTATAGCGAGACTTTAGAACCTTGCGAAGTTGGTTGCCTTCATTTTTATGACCCGAATTTATATCAAGGCAAACCCACTCCCTGTGTACCACAGTATCTGGACATTGCTTGTGAGACCGGGAATAAGGAAGAAGCAGTACAAGTAAATGATTTTGATGTTTATCCAAATCCTGTTAGCGACCTATTGACCGTCAAGTTTAATCCATTAAAAGATGAGCTTATTCGGGTTAATGTAGTTGATGTAATGGGACGAGTCGTGCTTTACGAAGAGCGAGATGTAACAACTAATCATACAAGTATAATCCACCTTGATACTAAAAATCTTGTTGTTGGTATGTATTACATCAAAATTGATTCAGCATATAAATTTGAGACAAAGAAAATTAATGTACTCAGATAATTAAAAACATTTTAACAAATCATTAGATATGAAAAATATAATAATTTCTGTCTCCTTTGTGCTGATTGGCTTACTAACCCTATCATTTGGACATGCACAATGCCCACAGGGACAAACGCCACCGGCAGAAGGATACAGTATAACAGATTATCAAAGTGAAATAGCTCAAAGGGTCAGTACAGCAGAAACCACTATTAGTACTGTACTGGATAATATTTCACTTCAAGCAGGAAATTATATCGTTTTGAACGATAGAGATTTCTATACAAATAATACCGGAGGGTATGGTACAAAATGTAAATGGCCTTATATAGATGCGTATAAAGATATTTATATAGATGAAATTAATGACATTACGTACATCATACTAACACCCGGAGATTATCGTGACTATTTGACTTTTAACCCACGTGCTAATCAAAATACTTATACTTATGCTCGAAAGTATTTACTGCACTATCCCGGATCAAGAGATGACCCGATGAGTACCATCCAAGCATACTTTGATGGCACACCAACGGCAGCAGTCGATCAAGCGGAAGAGGATCGAGCTATTATTGAAAATTTTACTTTTAATCAAGGGGAATGGACTTGGGCAGTAAGAGGGATTACAATAAGAGGAAACCACAGCTCACGACGTGATGATGAAAATAACATTTGGGGATACGGAAGCTCCACAAGTATTATCACTAGTGATAATAATATTATCGAATCATGCTTGTTTGAAAATCAAGTAAAAGGTAATTACTTGAACATTACAAATGGTGATAACAACATTGTACATAATAATGTGATTAGAGACCAACAAGAATGTATGATTACATATCTGGCGGGTAATGATATTATTGGGATAAAATTTGGAGCCGTCAAAGATAGCTTTGCTATCAACAATACTGTTTTGAATAACAAAATATATAATGTTACTGATGCTATACATTTAGTGTATCAGGCAGATGACCCAACGAACCCCAACTGGGATGGAACTGATGCAGATGATACTATAGGCGAATTACCCGGTTCTTTTATCTATGGCAATGAAATGTTCAATGAAAGAATATACATGGACGACTGTGGTGAGGAGAAAATGAATGGAGAAGGTGCAATTGATATTAAACAAGGCACTGGCGGCTATGGATTTGGTACTTACGCCAATATTTGTGAAAAAGTAATTGTTGCGAATAATGAATTTTACGGTTGGCGCAGAGCAGGTACAGATGGACTTGGTCGGGTTATTGATCCGGGAGATAGTGATTTGGATTGCGCTAATGACCCGGGTGGTAAAGGTGGTGGTACCGGCGAAGCCGTAACATGTCACATCAACGCCAAAAATGTGGTGATATATAATAATGTTGTCTCTGATTGTGCTATGGGATTCTTAGCAGGTGGAGGTTTGACAACAGATGGATATGGTAATGATTTAGAAGTCAGCCATATCGAAATTCTTGACAACCTGATTTGCGACCTATATCCATCAAAGCAAACATTCGAAAACACACCATATTTGCAAGATAAGCAAGCTGGTTTGGGTATCAAGATAAATGCTCCTTACAGTAAAATTGCCGGAAATAAAATTGTCAATACCATTCAAGGCATTCGCACACCGGAAGTAAATTGGATAAGCGCAACAGTCGAAATTTCCAATAATTACTTTGAAAATATCGCCCGACAATTCTTTAATAGGTGTGGAGACTATAGCAACTTCACAAATAATTTTATTGCAGATACTGAATATCAGTTGAGTTGTGGCGGAGGTGATTGTCAGGTACTTACAGATGAATTGCTTGAAGGCAACAACTGCTTGTATAACAGTCCTATCTGCCAATAAAAACTATCATCATTTAAAAGACCCCCTCAAAAAACATTAACAATTATTTCAACAAAAATTATAAAAGTAATAATCATGAAAAATTTAAAAGTAATCATCATAATGCTCTTAGTAGCTAACTTCTCATTCGCCCAAACTAACTCATACTTTGCTCCTCCTCAAGGACAAACAGGAGACCGCAATACATTCATTGGAGCCAAAACAGGACTTGATGCCGAAATTGGCGGAGGTAACACCCTCGTCGGACATCAGGCAGGTCAATTTGCAAAAGGACAGCGAAATGTATATATCGGTGAAAATGCAGGTAGAGATGCCACAGGTGCAGCTTCGTATGCTACTGCAATAGGCTTTGCGGCAGGTATGAAAAACCAAACAGGATACAATGTATTCATTGGTGGATATAGCGGACAAAACAATATTAATGGTGCTAATAATGTATTCGTCGGTAGAGATGCAGGTAAACTAAATGTATCAGGTGGTGCCAACATGTTCTTGGGAACTTACGCCGGACAAAACAATAATGCAAGCAGCAATACCTTTGTCGGCACATTTTCAGGAAGGTATAATACGACAGGTAGAGGCAATATGTTTTTAGGAACAAAATCCGGTGAAAATAATGTCGATGGAGACTTCAACTTATTCAGTGGTAACAATGCAGGTCAAGCTAATGTATCAGGTGACAAAAACGTGTATCTCGGTGCCAATGCAGGTTACTTGAACACAGGCGGTAGTAATGTATTCATCGGTTACCAAGCTGCCAAAGGCTTAACCAATGTAAGCAACAAACTCTACATCCAAAACTCTGATGACCTTGAGACTCCACTTATTTATGGTGATTTTATCAGCGACCAAGTTGGTATCGGTACAACTGATGTACCTTCTGATTACAAACTTGCTGTGAAAGGACATATCGTAGCCGAAGAACTTACCCTTAGCGTTTATCAAGACAATGCAGGTGGTTCGGGATGGCCTGATTATGTATTCACTGAAGATTACGACCTAATGCCACTTACTGAACTTGAAGCGCAAATTGAAACATTAGGACACCTACCCGGTGTACCTTCTGCGCAAGAAGTTGGTGAAAACGGGCATAATGCAGGTGAAATGGATGCTATCTTACTTGAAAAAATCGAGGAATTGACCTTACACTTAATTGATATGAATAAGGACATTAAGAGACTCGAAAAAATTGAGAAGGAACTTCGTAAAGAAAACGAAGCATTGAAAAAATAAGCAATTTTAATGTCTTAGTGCGGTGGTTTATCCGTTAAATCACCGCACTATAATAATAGTTACTATAAGTTTTAATAAAAAAAACAAATTTTATTTTATAACCTTTATAATTATTGTACACTAACAATCAACTAATTCAACAATATCAAAATCCTAATTTGTAAAAATGCCCTAAACCGTTCCTTTGAGATGCTGCAAAAACCCTGCATCTTGTGGTCGAATTAAGAAAGCAAGTAGATGAAAACAAAGCACTTAATTCAAAACAACAAAACGAATTGGCAGACAACTCTTAGAGAAATATAATTCACTCACAACATGATAATTATTCTACATCTATGCTATTGCATGGACTGGGTTTTGTATGCACGGATTCGATATTTTCCTAATGACTTAAAAAAATATGAACGATGAAAATTAATACCCAAAAAACAATAATATTTTCATTAAAACATCTAAACTAATTTTCTAACAACATACAATTTCTTAATTATGAAAATTTTAAAAATAACTGTTTTACTGCTATTCACAACCAACTTTATATCCGCACAAACTTACTCTGCCCCTGATCAAGGGCAAACAGGTGAGCGCAATGTATTTGTCGGACAAGATGCCGGACTTAATAGCAATGTGGGAGACGGGAACACCTTTTTGGGACACAAAGCTGGAGAGTTTGCCAGTGCTGGTAGCAGAAGTGTATTCGTTGGTGAAAAAGCCGGTTACAATGCCACCGGAACATACTTAACCGCAATAGGATTTAATGCGGGGGCAAGTAGTTCGGCAGGTTATAATGTATTCATTGGTGGATACAGTGGACAGAATACGACCACCGGAGGTAATAACGTATTCATCGGAAGAGATGCCGGTAAAAATAATATAACAGGAAGCGCAAATACATTCATTGGTGCTTCCGCTGGTGGAAACAGCACTGGAAATGGAAATACCTTTTTGGGAGCTTTGGCAGGGCAAACCAATACAACCGGTAGAGCTAATATGTTCATAGGAGCCAATGCGGGTCTCTCCAATCTTGATGGAGAGTTTAATCTATTTTTAGGTAATGGTGCCGGTCAGGCAAACACTTCAACAAGTCGAAACCTCTATCTAGGCATCAATGCCGGTTATACCAATCAAGGTTCAAATAATGTCTTTATTGGTTATGAAGCAGGAAAAAACCTTGAAACTACTAACAACCAACTCTACATCCAAAACTCCAGTGACATCGCTGAACCACTAATTTACGGTGACTTTGCGAGAGGCGTAGTAGCAATTGATACCAGTTATGTACCCAACGGCTACAAGCTGGCAGTCAGTGGCAAAGCCATTGCCGAAGAAGTACAGGTAATGACAACAGACACTTGGCCCGACTATGTATTCGCAGAAGACTACAAGTTAATGTCCCTTACCGACCTCGAAACGGAAATCGAAACACTCGGTCACTTGCCCGGTGTACCCTCTGCCGAAGAGGTAGAAACCAACGGACATGCACTTGGTCGTATGGATGCGATATTACTCGAAAAAATTGAAGAATTGACCCTACACCTTATTGACATCAACAAGGAAGTCAAAGAGGTACGTCAAGAAAACAAAAGCCTCAAAACCAACCTCAACCTCCTCCAACAACAAAACACCAGGCTAAAAAATGAAATCGAGGCATTAAAGAAATAGAGGAGATACTCCGGTATCCCTCACAGGCATGTTGTTGGAGAATTACAAATACAGTAATTCATCGGTGCAGTTCCCACCGCAGGGTGGGGCTGCGCCATATTTCCCTCCAACGGCAAGCAACAAACCTTATCCACTGTTCTGAGTGGTCGTCTAAGTTTACTCAATGCTGATAGTCAGCAAATTGTAATCTTGGCAGTTATCGGGAATAGTTCAATGTATTGCAAAAAACGATGAACCATGAACCGATAATTATGAACTGATAACCACTGTTTTTATTTTTTCTAACAACAACATTTATCGCAGTATTTTCTCCCCAAACACGAAAATACCCGATAAATCCAACAACACAATTATTATGAAAAACTTAACCGCTTTTTTGAAAAACTCCATATCCACACTATGTTTACTTTTTGTTTTATGCAGCACTTCTGATGCACAACTTCTTCATAATTTTACACGAGTACAGCAAAATGAAGGCTTGATACTACAACGCATACATGATGGTGGCGGTGTAGCAGACCCAACCATAGGTACCGGCATGCTAAACTTTAATAGTGATGACCACCTCGCAGGTATGGATAGATTTGAGTATATATATATGAGAGCTACAGCAACTGATGATGGTAATAACGTAGTCATTACTAATGATGGTACAGTGATGATTGGTGCAGAGGATAATTGTGAAAATTTAAGAGATATGAAAGAAGATGTTGATGACACTTCAAATGCTGATTATTCAGATATAAAACTATATGTTAATGGAGGAATTGCTGCCACTACGGGTAATGGAACTATTACTATTTTATCCGACCAGCGATTTAAGAAAAACATTATTCCGCTTAAAAACAGCTTGGATGTCATCAGACAAAGTAATTTTGTAGAATTTGAGTACAATGATCTGTCCGGTGTTGCTTCCAATAAAAAATATTATGGAATACTTGCTCAAGAGATGCAAAAAATATTACCAAGTACCATCAAAAAAGGAAGTAGAAGAGTGCGCCCTGAAGATACGAAAGGTACAGAGTTTTTAATGTTTAATCCAAATGATTTGATATATTCAGGATTAAATGCCATTAAAGAGTTGGATGAAGAAAATCAAGTATTGAAGGATAGAGTTGCAGAATTGGAAACAGAAGTAGAAAAAAATAAAACACTTGAACAAAGAGTCAGTGAATTAGAAAAAATGTTGGCTCAACTTACCGAAGGGGAAGGTTTAGGTGAACAAAATACCTCTACTCGAACAATTAGTGATGCAGCTTCGTCACATCTCTATCAGAATCAACCTAACCCAAGTCGCAATTCTACAGATATTGAATATTATTTATCCAGTGATTTATCAAATGCTAAAATTGTTATTCAAGATTTGAATGGTAATAAAATTACTGAATTTAATATACAAGGAACGGGCATAGGTAAAGTTACTTTTAATGCCAGACAATTTGGCATCACTAGTGGCACTTATATTTACTCATTGCTTGCTAATGAAACGGTCATTACATCTCAAAAAATGATTTTTATTGAATAAAACAGTCCAGCTATCTGCTTAAATTTGTCTAAGATGACAGGCATTTTCAAAATGTCTGTCATCTATTTGTACTTTGCTCTCCGATTTTTAATTTACTCCAAAGTAATAAGCATTCTAAATCTATGGTTTTAGTATTATGTTCATGTTTCGCTTTCATTAATGTAAGCTGCATATCAGAAATACAAGCTATCTTTTCTTTTTTATCTATACAACGGACTAATTTTCTAAAACCGGAAAGAATGATTTGTCGGTAATCATTTAATTCATTTTTTTTAGCTAAGACTTTTCGGGTAGAGCCAATTCTGTTTTCCAAATTATCATCTTGATAATCATAATAAATTGGGAGTTGTATAATACGTGCAGCATTAACAAAACGTTGCCCTTGTTGGGTAGTTTCAAAGGTTAAAATTTTACTTAACCAATAAACTGCAGACTCCATTTCATTACCAAACCAATAAGCAAGTACGATATTATAACAATAAGCAAGTTGCCTTCTTTTTTTTATAACGGTGCATAATTCCTCCCACCTATTCTGCACATCTTCACACACACTAATCGCTTTATCAAACTGACGCTTTGCTAAATAATAATTCAATATTTTAAAATGAATCGTATTAAATAAACGAATATTATCTTCAGAATCTATTGCTTTTAATTTATTAATTGCATCAGGATAAGCATCAATTTTATTTGCAAAATTAGAAGCGGTAAGATAATTGCATAAATGGTATTTATAATTTTTGGAAAGGATAGGGTTTTTAGCATCATCTTCTGAATAGCTGTCAACGAGATTTTTAGCAATTTCATGAGCTGAATCCCACTCTTTTGTAAAATAGTAATAACTACATTTTGCATAAAAATAACTACGTTTTGCCACTATTGGCAAATCATCCGAATCGTACTTATCTAATACGCTTATTACCGACTTTTGGAATCGCTGACGACTTTCTTGATTTATAATCTTGGGGTCTTTTATAATGATTAATTCTGTACGGATTGATGCTCCCTCTAAATCCAGTTCTTGGTTAAGTTTGTTTTGAAACCCCTCACGTTTTTCTAATAATGATAAGGTAGTGCTATCACTTTTATTAGCATCCAATAAACCAAATAACCGCCTTTCCCATATAAATAAATCAATCAAAATAGAAAAACACTCCCCATCTTCTGCCTTCTTCTTAATCGCCTTAATTTGATTTTCAAATTCCTTCAAAAGTGTCTTATCTTCTTTTGCTTTATCATACAGTATTGGCAGCACATTCATCTGCAAACGTAGCGATGCTTCCACTGTCCGGTTGGCATGGTAGTGGCTGAGAGATTCTATGATTTTCTCTTTGAGTTGCGTCTTTTTACGCGATAGCTGGGAGATGAATTTTTGACCTTTGAAATGCTTTTTAATGGCTGCTTCATCATAAGATGTGGCATGGTCCAAAAATTCAAATAAGAGCAAATAGTCCGGCTTTTCTTTCGCTGCATTTAAGCGGGAGTATTTACCAAAGTAGGCTTTTTCATGGGGATTCAAGGATTGTATTAATGCGAATAACTTATCAGTTTGAATCATATCACGCCTATATCGTTAGAGTGTTGTTGGATAATGTATTGTTGAATATCGGATATAGCAGATTTGTTTAATATTGATTATCAATACTTTGCAGCCTCACAATTATATCATTTTACAATTAAAATAATATTATAATTGTAAAAACGATGAACTATGAACCCGTAAATATGAACTGATAATCGTCAAACAAAATCTATTAGCGTGTTGGCTTTATTTCCCAATGAATGTCAAATATACAAAAAAACATAGACACTTACCAGAAAAAAATGGATAATAAGTAAATTTGATAATAGAATAAGGCGGTTTGCAATAAGCACCTAAGTAACTTATAATCAACTATTTAAAATTTATGAAAAAAATATACTTATTTGCGGCTTGCACCATAATATTGTTTGTATTGTCCATACCTTCATCAACAGCACAAGAAGCAAAACCCAAGAATACCGTTTATCTGACTTACGGTAATATCATTTTCTCTGCCCAAGTATCCGGTGCTTACGAAAGAACCCTTTTTCAAAAAAATATACTGACCACCAAAGGAAAAATCAATGCAGGTGGATACCTATACAATCATGCGGATTACGACGACGATGCCAAAGTCTATTCGAGTTATGTCTCCTTATCGGCAGTACAGCTATTGAGTATTGTGGAAATCAATGCAGGGCTGGCATACACTACATTCTCACGCGCCAAAAACCTTTCCGGTACATCCGACATGGTGAATGCGCTTGAATTTTACGGCTGTCTCGGACTTAGATATGAGAAAAATCGTATTATAATCCGCGGTGGAATCGGTAATTTGGAGTTATTGTATTTGGGGCTTGGATTTAGTTTTCCGTACCGACGACTTTAGCCGACCTGTGCGATTAAAATAGTAAGCGATGAAATTTCGCTTTATGTCGTTCAAGATGCGTTAGCATCGACCCCGTTTGTTAGCAAAAACCCAAGCAAAACCTATCAAGGTGCGTAGCACCGACACCGTTAAATGTACAAACAGTGCCGCTCCTATGGAGCTTAGGAGATTTTGGGGAACATTTTGCTACAAACAGGGGCGGTACTATGTACCTTTTTGGTCAAGCTAATTTTAATCGCACAGGTTGACTTTAGCCGTCATACAAATAAGAGTTTTTTTTAAATATCATAAAAAAATGAGCGTATAATTGAAAATGAAATTTTCAATTATACGCTTTTTTATTTTTTTTATGGTAAAAAACGCCTTTGTTTGGCACCCATAGCACAACGCTTCCAGCCTGCATTGCGTTTGAGCGATACGAGGTTAGTGGCATATAGTTTTCAGGTATCTATATTCGGTTTCCACTCCCACGCTGAATATGTGAATAGCTGAATATCTCTCTTGGCATACAGTGAATCAACGAATCACAAATTACCAATTACAAATTCAAATTCGTACATTTGTAAAAAAATAACAAGTTCATTTAAAGGATAAAAATAGTTGACATTTTTGGAATTTGATTTTAAAATCAAAACAAAATTTAAATACCCCGTTTGCTAAACTTCAAAAAGTTTGGTAAACGTAAGCAATGTACCGATATTTAACTAATTACAAATATTAGTGCCTTGCCCACGTTTAGCAAACTTGAAAAGTTTACCAAACGGCTTTATTATATTTTGTGTAAAATTAATATCGTATAAAATGTCATAATATCCACCAATAATTAAATAAAATGGTAGCAGAAAAAAAAATGACCTCTGCCGATTACATGGCATTGGAAGATAAATACGGCGCACACAATTATCACCCGCTTGCGGTGGTGCTTGCACGCGGCGAAGGCGTACATGTATGGGATGCTGAAGGTAAAAAATATTATGATTTTTTGTCAGCGTATTCCGCTGTCAATCAAGGGCATTGCCACCCACGCATACTCAAAGCCTTGCATGAGCAGTCTCAAAACCTGACGCTTACCTCCCGCGCTTTTTACAATAATATACTCGGACCTTACGAAAAATTTATCACTGCATACTTCGGATACGACAAAGTATTGCCGATGAACACAGGCGTAGAAGGCGGCGAAACTGCCGTCAAACTTTGCCGAAAATGGGGCTATGAAGTCAAGGGTATTCCGGTCAATGAAGCTAAAATTATTTTCGTTACGGGCAACTTTTGGGGACGGACTTTAGCGGCGATTTCGTCATCTTGTGATGCCAGCAGCACCAAAGGCTTCGGACCCTATATGCCCGGTTACGAACTCATACCTTATAATGATATTCCTGCGCTTGAAGAAGCATTAAAAGATCCGACAGTAGCCGGATTTATGGTAGAACCCATACAAGGCGAAGCCGGAGTGGTCGTGCCTGAGGACAATTATTTGAAGGATGCTTATGACCTCTGCCGCAAAAATAATGTGCTTTTTATTGCCGACGAAGTGCAGACAGGTATTGCCCGTACCGGTAAACTGATTTGTTGTGACCATCACGGTTTCAAACCTGATATTCTGATACTCGGTAAAGCCCTTTCGGGCGGTGTATTTCCGGTGTCGGCGGTCTTGGCGCGTGACGAAATCATGCTCACCATTAAGCCCGGCGAGCATGGCTCCACCTTTGGTGGCAATCCGCTTGCCTGTGCCGTAGCTATGGCAGCCCTCAAAGTGGTAGAAGACGAAAACCTCGCCGAAAATGCCGAAAAACTCGGTCAGATTTTCCGCAAGCGTATGCAAAATCTGGTCGAAAAAAGCGACTTGGTGAATCTCGTGCGTGGTAAAGGTTTGCTCAATGCTATTGTCATTAATGATGATGAAACAAGCGATACCGCATGGAATATTTGCCTGAAATTGCGCGACAATGGCTTACTCGCCAAACCTACACATGGCAATATCATTCGCTTCGCACCACCACTCGTCATGACGGAAGAGCAACTACACGAATGTTGTGATATTATTGAAAAAACTATTCTTGGATTTGGGGATTAGTTTATAGAGTTTATGAAGTTGACGAAGTTTATAAAGTTGATGGCGTTTATAAAGTAATTACCGAACTTTTGCATTAAAATAATTTAAAAACATCCTTATTTCAGTAGAATCAATGTTTTATAAATTATTTAAAATTAAAAGGCAAAAAGTTGAGTGATTAATTTATCAACTTTATAAACTCCATCAACTCTACAAACTTTATAAACTCCATAAACTAACAAACTTGATATACGAATTTAAAGGTTTCAAGCCTGTTGTTCACGAATCGTCTTTTGTGCATCCTTTGGCGGCAGTGACCGGTAATGTCATTATCGGGCGGGATGTCTATATCGGACCGGGTGCGGCGATACGTGGTGATTGGGGCGGTATTGTTATTGAAGACGGGTGTAATGTACAGGAAAATTGTACCGTACACATGTTTCCGGGTGTGACGGTGCGCTTACACGAAGGCGCACATATCGGACATGGCGCGATTATTCATGGTGCTGAAATCGGACGTAATTGCTTGGTCGGAATGAATGCAGTGGTGATGGATAATGTCGTCATTGAGGAGGAATGTATCATCGGGGCTTTGTGTTTTGTGAAAGCAGATAGCCGCATTCCGCGTCGTAGTTTGGTGGTGGGCAATCCGGGTAAAATCATCAAACAAATCAGTGACGATATGATAGCTTGGAAAACAAAAGGTACACAACTCTACCAAGCCTTGCCCAAAATGTGTCACGATAGCCTCAAGCCCTGCGAAGCACTCCGCGAATTGCCCGATAATCGCCCTACACAAGATAAATTGCTGGAGGCTTGGGATGAGATTAAGGGGAAGTGAAAGCGAATAAAACTCTCCGATAGATTAATGAGACAATGTACTTACATCAATCGTTTCTTTGCGAATGTGAGTTTGACTTTTGAAGATAGCACAACCGACAATAAAGACGACCAAAATTAACGCGAAATATCTCATGCTCTGTTTTTTGTGTAAAGTTAGTAAAAAATGAATGTGTGGAATAAAAAAGCGCGATTTCAAACCAGTTTACTGGTTTAAAGTCGCGTTGAATATCTTGATTTACAACTTGCTACACCGTCACCGCTATTCCCTCAAAAATCCGCTTCCCCGTCAATACCTCAATCAACGTATAAGTATCTTGCGTAAAATTATGCCCACCACTCAACCAGTCAGCAACTTCGGAAGGCGTTTTGCTGAGTAGTTCTGCAAATTCAGATACGGTCAGGTTGAGTTCTTGGCGGATATCGTCTATGCGTGCGGCTACGCGCATTTTGGCGCAGACTTGTTCGCGGTGGATAAGGTCGCTTTGAGAGCGATTTTTTCTGCGTGGATTGGTGTACGTTCTATTCTTCATCGTAGTCAAATTTCATCAAATACTAATTACAACACCGCATATTCGCGTTTATATGGTGCGTGAAAAGCCGGTACAATATCTTCTTTGGTTACACCCATTGCTAAGAGGTCATCCACGATACCTTCCGTCCAATCTTGATGTATCCATATTTTATCATCTTTTAAATCGATATGTAAAATACAGGAGAATATGCGTTTATATTGATTCCAACCAATATTAATGAGGTAGTAATGTCCATGTTCATCATCAAAAGTGATTTGCGACTCAAATTCATCATATTGGTGTACTACCTTCGGATGATGATGTTTTTTGATAGCCGTTTTGATGATATGTTGGTATTGTTTTATCTTATCCATGTCGTGATTAATGCCGCTTTTGCTTCTTCGTGAAAGATGTCTTTTGCCATTGAGTTTGAATTTGGATATAAGATATAGTGTTAGAATTTACGAATTTATGGCTAATTCTGCCGCTTGAAATTTAACTTCCGCTTTTCGTGTAGTCAGGATAATTTCTTTGCCAAGTGCCGCTTCCATTTTAGCGATACTTTTCAAGGTAAGATTATGCATACCTGAAAGCCATTTGCTGATTTCTGCTTCGCTTTTACCAAGTGCATCGGCAAGGTCTTTTTGTGTCCAGCCTTTTTCTTTTAGATATTCACCGACTTGCATGGCAATATCTACATTAATATCTGCAAATCGTTGTACTTCGGCGGGTACTTCTTTTTCCAGATATGCGGCGGCTTCTTTGCTAAAATCTTTCATAAATTACTGATTCTCGACCAAATTTATTCATTTTTAAGTTAAGTGTCAAGTGGAAATTAACTTTTAAAGTAAGTTTTTTGCTTGTTTTGTTTTTTGTGTAAAGTTAGTAAAAAATGAATGTGTGGAATAGAAAAGCGCGATTTGTGAGGGGAATGGCAAAATTCGCTACCTTTGCGTCGTAATACACTAATTTTACTCGAAATGGATAGATTCCTCAAATTTATTGGATTAATCACTATCATCATACTCATTGTTTTTGGTGCGAATTGGTTAATTCAAAACTTTCCAAAATATGCCAAGCCAGCTTTACAGTTATTAGGCATACTTGCTTTGGTTGCTATTTTTATTCGCCTATATCTTGGTAAAGATTGGTTGATGAAAATTGGGAAAGAGTTTGTCATTGGTAGTGATTTGATTAAAGCCTCTGAGAATTTTCTGAAAGATTTACCAAAACCCAAAGACGAAACTACCGCAAATCTTATCGGACATTTAGTTTATCGTTTTACGCGATTAGGTTTAATTGGACTTGCTTTGGCTTCTATTCCGATTATTCTTTTATATCAACAAAATCAACTTCTATCAAATCAAAATGAACGCATTGATACTCAAAATGAATTAGTTATCCAGCAAAATGAGTTAGTGAAAAAACAAAATATACGTCTCGACCAACAAACCTATCTACAAGAAGCGGAGCGCAGAAGTTCCCTTGTTTTTCTTTTCAGTAATGTTATGGATGCGATTGATGAGGAATTGAAAACCGATATAGGTATAAAAGGAAAACGAGATTTAAGTCCGCAACTCGTAGGGCGCATAATTGCTCTTAGTACGAGATTGAAACCCTATCATTATATGGACGGCGATACGTTAATTGGTAGACCTTTAAGTCCAGAAAGAGGACAGTTGTTAACATCTCTATATCATAGTAAAATTGACACATCCTCACTCTTCAAAATTTACAAAAATGCTGATTTTTCTTATGCAGATTTAAAAGGAGCTCCTTTACAAAGTGCCTATTTACGCTATCTCAATCTAAAGTTTGCAGATTTGAGAAACGCAGACCTAAGAAACGCAGATTTAAGATATTTAGACCTATTTTCAGTTCAAATCGAAGATGCAAGAATCGACGGTCTCTTTTTTAAAAGGATAAAAGAATATTCTGAAATTGAGAAAAAAGGACTTTTAAATCTAATAAATAGGTATGGATTGAAAGAAATTATCATGGCAGGAAACACATTTGATGCTTATCGATGTACAATCGAAAAAAAAGAAAAAATACCTAAACCAATGACAGTTCATGAATTAGATTCAATAAACTCAAAGAAGAAGCTATCAAAGTAGTGTGATGCTTCCAGCCCGCATCATTACGCAAAACACGGGCTGAAAGTACCGTGCTACTGTGTCACCTGCACCTTCACCCCCTCCGAATGACTCGTAAATTCCGGCGCATACATACACTGAATAGTCGTAATTCCATTAGAAAAATCGCCAGCGTGTTGTACTCGTAGTGGGTACTCGAATACGTAAGTACCTTTCGGCAGACGCTCCATAAAAAAGTGTGTCGCGGCATCGCGGGTGGACTCGTAATAGCCCAATCCGCCTTGCCATTTATACTGACTGAGTACGTTGACGGGTTCAAATCCGGCGGCACGCATATCTTTCATGTGGATGTACTCCATGTCGCGGTCCACGCGGAGTTCGATGCGGACTTTTAGCTTGTCGCCGGGCGTGAGGGGCGTGCCTGTGGCGAGTGGGCGAATGGCTGGTCCGGTGTCGGTATTTTCTTCGCGGAAGAGTTGCTTTTTGAGCGTGAGGGGCGTGTCCTCGAAGGTCGTGATTTTGTCGAGTTGCTCAAAATATTGCCAGTACATCGCGCCCCAAGCTACTACATCATTTGGGTTGCTGACTTCGACTTTCGACATGTCATTTTCGACTGCCTCGCCATCCCAACTTGTCTTAAAATATCCCGTTCCGGCTTCAGCTTGGAGTGTGCTTTGGTCGATTTTTTTCTTGCCGACTTTGACTTGTACGGGGGCATCTTCAAGCAACCAATTCGTACCCGACATCAGCAAGGCATAGACCGCCGAAGAAGTCGCCTTTGTGGTGCGCCAATGATTGGTTTGTTTGTGCTTGAGCATCCATACTTTTAGGTCGTCCACTGCCTTATCGTCTTGCGCTACATCTTGGAACACTTCTATCATTAAAGCATGTGTTTCGATGGGATGTTGATACCAATAATAACCGCGATTATATTTCCAATACATGCCCAATTCATCATTATTTAATGACCTTTCTTTCAATGATTTAATGATGTTTGTAGGAATGTCGGGTTTATCATTTCGATGAAGGGCGAGGGCAATCATTCCCTGTAAATATAAACCCTTATCCGTCCAGTATTTTTCGGATTGTGAAAGGTAATAATCGAAGGCTTCGCGTGTACCGTTGGGAATGGCAATTTCTCCGAAAAAAGACCGCGTATAAAGGTAGTGAATTGCCATTCTGTCTAAATGGTCATCTTCCAATTTGCCGCCATATTTTTTCAGGTTCTTTTTCATTTCATTATAATGTTCTGCCAAGCGTTTATCAATATAATTGACGGATTTGGTCATCATCTGATTGGCTTTTTTATCGTCTTTCAATGCCTTCACACCGAGCTTGTCGAGATGCCCCATGCCCGACACGATATGTTGCGTAATATACCAACTATCGCGCCCACCGGGAAACCACGAAAAGCCACCATTGCGGTCCTGTCGTTCACTCATTTTTTGTAGGGCAATTTCCTGTTCATTCGCCATTTTATTGAGGTCGAAAAGCAAGCCGATACGCTTCTTTTGTGCTTCTTCGCTTTGGGCATTGAGTACCCACGGGGTCTCGGTGAGGAGGGCGGTTTTGAGTTCTTCATTTTTCGACAAATTACTCAACATCGCGTCCGTATTTTTCCATTGTTCAAATACTCGCTGTACTTTCGGATGCGAATTTGCCACCGAAGAAGCCAAACTATTCGCATAAAAACGACTAAAAATTTGCTCGGTACAATCATGCGGATATTCCATCAAATAAGGCAGTGCCTGCACCGCATACCAAGCCGGATTGGAGGTAAATTCGAGGGTCATTTTGTGGTGGTCGAGCGTATTGGAAGCGGCGGCTTTTTCCATCGCTTTGAAGGTGAAAGTCTTGGTTTCGTTGCCACGCACGGGCAGGGGCAGCGTCTCTGTGACGAGCATACGATTGGTGAGGACGGGCAGGGTACTTTCTTCACCATCCGAGTAATTCCCCGCCTTCGCCACCACACGCCATGTCACCGCCATAATGCCTTTCGGAATGTCAAGTTTCCATGATAAAGGCGCGGATTGCCCTTGCGCTACGCTGAAATTTTGCGAGGCATTTGCATTGCCCAAATCCGTATCAATTGGCTGCATCGTGAGTGCATCGAAGAGTTCGAGTTTTGCTGTTCCGTTGAGGTCTTTTTCGGAGATATTGCTAACTTTGGCAGAGAAATATATCTCGTCTTGTTCGCGGAAAAAACGCGGTGGATTGGGCATCACCATCAATTCTTTTTGCGTGACGATTTCTTTTTCTGTAAAACCATATTCGTAATCTTTCGTATGGGCAAATCCCATAAATTTCCAACGGGTGAGGGCTTCATTCATCTTAAATTTGATGATAACACTACCTTCCGCGTCGGTCTGTAATTCAGGGAAAAAGAAGACGGTTTCATTGAGATTGGTGCGGACTTTTACGTTGGAGAAATCGGTTTCGGTTCGGGCTTCTTTTGCTGATGACGATGAAGCCCCCATGAACACAACATTAGGGTCACCGGATTCATACGTTTCTGTTATCGCCATATCTGCGCTTCCTACTACTGCGCTTTCTGCCATTTGCTCATATTTCCCCGCACCGTCACCCATCGCCACATTTGCCATTGGTGCGGGGGCGGACTTAGCTACGCGACCACCTCTAACTCTTATACCATCAATGTAAATAATCTCATCATCTTCACGCGCACCGCGAAAAGAAACAGAACCATATGCCGAGAATCCAAACCAATTCAAGCCCGGATACATCCGATTTTGCGTATTTTCATACTGCATTCTGTTATTTCTATCTTGTGCAATATTGCCTCTACTTTGAGCGAAATTATTATTGGAAGACCAGCCTTGTCGGGCATTATTCATCGGATAGCGCGGGATGCCCTGCCAACTGTGCGCGACAAATTGGTCGAGTGAAGCATCGTACATGGAAGCAAGCATTTCGGCAGCGACTTTATCGCCTTTATTGCCCGAAATTTTGATTTGCCATTCCTCATCTTGTCCGGGCAATAGCTTGTCACGGAAGGTGGCGTATTCAATATTGAGGTCTTTATTGGACCACGGAACGGCTATCGTGTGATTGCTCGTATATGCGCGATTATTTTTGACAAAACTTAATTTATAAAAAATATTACCACGATGTTTTTCTTCTATTTTAATGCTTTCATTTTGAATAGAATTAGGCGTGAACCACTTGGCACTTAACTCTTTTTTGCTTAATTGTTTTTCGTATAAAATATGGGTATTCTTTTCGGCGGAGCCAAAATAAATATTAACCGTTTCACCGGGTTCGGCTTTTGATTTATCTTGAATGTGAAAATCCACGACATTCGCGGGAGCTTTCTTTTCATTTAAATCATATAAAACGAAATATTTGATAATTTCAATTTTTTTACCGTATTTATCTGCCGTATTAAAAGTGACTTTATAATGTCCTATATCACTCTTTTTCAATTTTTTATCAATTACAAATTCCTTTGAAGTATTTGTATCAAATTTATCTTGAATGACCGTTTTTTCTACCTTCCAATTTTGAACTTCATCCTCATTCGCGTAAGCGTATAAAGGAAAATCGCGTTTAAATTCACCTTCGGGAATGACCTGTTTATCGGGTCTATCCCAATAGCGTTTGATATAATTTTCGGCGGGAGCGCGGAGTTTTTCGACCTTGATGGTACCGCTTGCAGGTTCAAATTCGCCATTGAGGTTTTTCGTAGAAATAGCAAAGGCTTTGAGTTCGTCGCGGTTGAGTTTTTCGGGTACTTCGATGTCGGCACTAAGGGCGATATAGCCGACCTGTACGCGGGTGGTCGTGCTACGTGTTTCGCCTGTAATGTCGGTGATGTCGGCGGTGATTTTGTAGGTGAATTGCGGTTTTTGGTCGGCAGGAATACCACGGTCGGGCAGGGCATCAAAATCAATCGTATATGCACCCGTCGCATCGGTCACGGTCTCGCCATTTGTGATTTCCATAGCCGGACGTTGCCACGGATTATACCAACCACAACGCCACCATTCCCAATATGGAAAACGTACCTCACGTTGCACACGATACACGACTTTCGCACCGTCCACATTGCTTCCTGCAAAGGCTTTTGCTTGTCCTTTTACCGTAACTTTGTCGCCGACTCGGTAGCTTTCTTTTACAGGGTCAAATTTGACTTCAAACTTAGGGCGTTTATACTCTTCTACGCGGATTTGTTTGTTGCCATTTAAAGAAGAACGCAACTGCATACGCCCCATCAAACCTGCACTTGGCGCAGTGAATGAACCGTTGATTGTGCCGTATTCATTGGTGCGTAATTCGAGTGTCTCAACATCCTGATAATTTGCGTCTTTAAAGGTGACGGTGACGGCTGTATTCGGTACAATCGTTGGCGTATTTTTGCCGTCAATATTCATCACCAAACCTTTGAAATAAATCGTTTGTCCGGGTCGGTAAATGGCGCGGTCGGTGAAGAAAGTGGTTGTTTTTCGGTCTTTGTTCTGTCTTCTATAATTATAACTATTATATCTATCATTGAGGTATAAAATATCGTTATTATAAGTAAATTTAACACGTACTGAACGACCATTTTTTGAAGTCGTTTTTTTATTAATTAAACCATTGTTATCACTCGTTGCTTCACCATCAGGTTTATAGATATTCTTGCGACTTGTACGATTGTACTCTTCCCTAAAAAACTCGGCTTTTACACCTTGCAATGGCTTTCCTGATAACCTGTCCACCATATAAAACGAGTTAGTGCCATCGCTTTCATTTCTACTCAAAAATGCAATATTCGATACGTAGGTGAATGTATAAGCTACACTTGAAACTTCGATATTAAAACCTTCATTATCAGCAACTAAGATGGCATAATGCCCGGAAGATAAACCTTCGACCTTCAGTTCTACACTATGATTTTGATAGTCACCTTCATCCGGCAAATCATAATTTGAAGTATAAATTGCCTTTTTACTTTTCAATAATTTGATGATTTCATTTTGGTCTCTTCGATTGTTTCTATTAAGCTCGCCTTCTTCTATTTTTACTGTTTTTAAATATACTTTTTTTGTGTTTTTATAATTTAATTTTAATAAAAAAGGCGCATCAATCGGATTGACTTTTTCCGCTTGAATGTTGATGCTTTTTTGTGTGATGTTACGCATCATATTACGACATTGCGCTGCACCATAAGAGTCAGGAAATTTTTCAGAAGCGGCTTTGAGAATGTCGTAGGCTTTTTTGATGTCAAATTGATTGGTAGCTTCGGGAGAGGGCTTGTAGGAATTTCCGCGATTGAGATAAATCTGTGCGATTTGCAACGCGATTTCGGTGTAGGCAGGATGATTTTTGTGGGTGTTTTGTAAATCTTCTAATGCCTTCAAATACAAGTCGTCTTTGTCGGACATGACGGCGTTTTGATGTACAAATTTGAGGCGTTTGAGGTCGGCATCAATGAGGGCATCAGGCGTTTTATCTTTTAAATGAAAATTTATCAAGTCCTGTAAACGCAAGATTGTGAGGTATTTATTGGAGGTTTTATCTTTTGTTTCAAAATTGTGCTTTGCAAAAGTTTTGGCTGATGCAAAGGCTTCGGGTTGGTCAATGTAGAATTTGTAGGCAGGTTGGGTGAGGTAAGTGCGTTCATTCATAAAGAAATCAATCGCACGATGCGCTAAGAAATCGTAGAGCGTGGGGCGGAGTTTTTCTGTTAGTTTTCCTTCCGTAAGGATGGCATTGAAATCGTCGAGTTTTTCCTCTTGTGTACGCTCATGTGTAACGGAAGCATTGAAGAGGTCAATGGCTTTTTGATTGAGTTGTTCGGCAGTCCATGTTTGTACATCATCTTGCTTAAAATCAAGGGTTTGTGTACGATTTCTTAATTGCCATTGATTTTGGTCAAGGTAGTTTTGGTACATCTCACCGACCATAGATTGTAGTATCGGTTGGGCGGGAAAAGCCGCCTTTTCCGCTTCCTGTTCCATGCGATAAATCGCCTTTACATAACCGTCTTCTTCGAGTTGAGTTTGGTATTTATTATAATAGACCAATGCCTTGACGGTCTGCGGGGCGTTCTTTTCAGACTTGGCGCGAGTGAGCAAGGCTTCGGTTTTTTCAAGGGCAGATTTGGGTAAGCCTTGTTGCTCCAAAGAGTCTATCGTGCGCCATTCGGCATCGTAATTATCGTAATCAGTGGACATAGTGTGGTCGGTATTTTGGCGAAAGCCGGAAAAAATAATAATCGCTAAGGTAGCAATTATGGCTATGGTAATGATGGTTATTTTTTGCATGGTAGAACGCAGGTTTAATATACGCGGTTTTTTAATTTATTTTGATAAATATATCAACGTTTTTTATAGATAATTAGTTGGGCTGCAAATTGGTTGCCAAACTATTAACATGATGTCGGAGAGTTGTTTTTTGGTGGGTTAAGGGTGTTAAGAATTGGTTAATATTTGGGTTCTAAAATTAACGCTACCATAAATTTCGGGTAGTGCTACACATGTAATGCTGTAACCACGAAGGGCACGAAGAACACAGAGGTCGAACAAACGAAGTAAGAAAACTAAGATAGTGTAAGAAATTCATTATTAAATACTTAGAAATACTTTGTGAACTCTGCGTCTGTTCGACTTTCGTGTCCTTTGTGTACTTCGTGGTTCAATAGCATTACATCCACTACACTACCAAATTTCGCTCATAGGGATTTGGATATTTACGGATTCAAATACCACATCATCATTCAAATTATCATAAGGTCGCATCAACCATTCTTTGTTGCCTATCGGTTGAAATATTTGAATGCAGGGAAAGCATGTCTCCACTAAAATATACTCGCGTAGTGAAGGTAATTTTTCGTAGAAAAGTCGTTTTATATAATAATCCAAATTTGCTGTATTATCAGATACTACTTCAATAATAGCCAATGGATTAGCAATAACATGAGGATGCCCGATGAACATTTTTAAAGGCTTTTTCGCAATGGACGCATCAGGATAAACTATTGCTTTAGCCTTTTCAATACCCACCTTCAAATTGCTGTCATAAATAATGTGTTCTGAAGTTTTAAGTGCTTCATTAATGAGAGATAATGCGTTCACACTTATCCGGCTATGTAATACATCTACATCCGCTCTTTTGACTATTTCGCCGTCATGATACTCGCTTTTATATTCAGCTTTCTCCTCTAAGGCAAGATATTCCTCGTAAGTATAGTATTTTTTCTTTGTAGCCGGATTCATATTTCAAAAATACGATTAAATTATGGGAATGGCAACTGATTTTCACAAATGAATGTAATTTGACATTTTCACAAAAACCTTTACAACAAACTTACGTATAATTTCGCGTCAGTATTTTTTAATCATTCATGGTCACACTAAAATATAGGTATTTTTTAATTAATTAAAATTATTTTATAACATTTAGTTTATTGAAAATAGACAAGATATAAAATTATTTTTTTAATAATAAAAACATATACTATTTTAGTGTGACCGTTTTATATTCATTCAAATTATATGGAAAACTTATTAGATTTCAGTAAATTAAGCGGGCTACTTACTGCATGGGCACCGAAAGTAGTCGGCGCAATTTTGACCCTGATTATCGGTTTTTTCATCATCGGTATTATCGTCAATACTGTTAAACGCATGATGGAGAAACGGAATGTGGATGTGTCTATCCGTTCTTTTTTAGGTTCCCTGATTAATATGGGCTTGAAAGTAATGCTTCTGCTGAGTGTAGCGGGGATGTTTGGTATCGAAACGACCTCTTTTGTGGCTATTTTCGGAGCCTTGGCTTTTGCGATAGGGATGGCATTGCAGGGAAGTTTGGGTCACTTTGCAAGTGGCGTGATGCTCTTGGTTTTTAAACCGTATAAAGTGGGTGATTTGGTAACAGTCGGTGGTGGACAGACGGGCACAGTAGAGGAGATTCAGGTGTTTAATACCGTTCTCAAAACGCTGGATAATAAACGAATTATCGTACCCAATAGTGTAGTGACGGGCAATATTATTACCAACATATCAGGACAGGGCGAAATTGGTGTGGAACTGACCTACGGCATTGGCTATGAGGATGATATAGATAAGGCGCGGGAGGTGATTTTGCGGGTCGGAAATGAGTGTCCGTATATTTTGCACGACCCACAACAGGCGGTGGTGGTGGCAGAACTCGCAGATAGTTCGGTCAATCTGGCTACCCGTCCGTTTTGCAGAAGCGAACACTACTGGGATACCTATTTTTACATGCAGGAAAACGTGAAAAAAGCCTTTGACATGGAAGGTATCAGCATCCCGTTTCCGCAGATGGATATGCACACAAGAGCAATGGTAGCTTGATTGTATTTTACTAATAAACTTTGGATATTGGGGAATTAGGAAATTTGGTATTAGTGGTTCGGGCTTTAAGTTTCGGACAATTTTAAAATATCTTAAATTACTGATAATGAGTAGTTTAATGGAAATTCAAAAACTGTCCGAAACTTCCATCTTAAACCATTAGGTATCCCGATAGTTATCAAAATTTTTATCAAATAATTATAAAATTAAATTAATTAAATATTTTTTAATTTTAATAAAAATAAAATACCTGATAATCAATTACTTACGATTTAAAACCTAATTTCCAAAATATCCAAAGTCCAGTTACTAATAATCAGCTAATTATAATGAAATTAGTCGCAAGATGTTTTACGGAAATGTCTTGCGATTTTTTAATTTTCATCAAATTTGATTTTTTTATAAATACGGCTCATGGGGGTTTCTACATTGATTGAGTTCAATTTGACGTTTTGTGAAAGCTCTGTAATAGGTTTCGAGTAGCCACTTGCCGGGTTCGTGAAACGTAAAAACGTCCACATAAAGTTCGTCTTTCTCAATCAAAACATACTCCCTAAGAGATTCGGTGGTTGCGGTAGGCTCGCCACTTGCCGAGTGTGCCGCCTGTCCGGTTGCCGAGTTGGTACTCGCCCAAATTTAAGCCTAAATTTTCAAAGGTACTATTATTCAGCGTATTATCTACACTGCGGAGACCAAGACGGCTGCTGCCATAGAGGTGTTGTTCGTTGAGGGTGAGGTGGTCTTCTATCTCTGCATTTGCCTTGACTTCTTGCGCTCGTTTATAGACCGCCATCGTGTTGCCACTCGCATCGCGCACGTAATGCGTGTAGGTGACATCCGGCTCACCAACTGCGGGGTTTTTGTGAAGGACGGCTTTGGTGATGCGATTGCCCGAGGGGTCGTACTTGAATAAGAGGTCGGGCTTGGGGCTGCCTGCCTCGCGGATGACACGCTCTACTTTGCCATCTACCCGCCATACGATTTCTTTGATGTTCTTTGGCGTGGTTGAGGTATAGAATCAAGACACAAAACTAAAATGGTTTTGTGTCTTGATTTTTTAGACCATCTCATACTTTGTAAACTAGTCTTTTTGCATTTGAAATTAGAAGTCAAGGGAAGGGTACCTCTTCACTTTTGTAACCTCCTTTATTGATTAATTGATTTTCATAGTCACAAGCTGATACTGCTGATTTATTTTTAGACCAAAATAATTTTAATAATATGTTAGTGAATTTTATGCAATCTTGCTTGCATACATTTTCATTAAATTCTAAATCAAGACGAAAAGGAAAAAATAAAAAACCATCAGGAAATTCTTTTTCCTTAATATCGTCAAATTCTTCATTCTCATCAATATCAATTTCAACGAAATCACTGACTACCAATGTCTCTCCTTTCAAAATACCTTTTGTAAGAGACATCAAGAATACCACTAACTCTTTTTGGTTATTAAAACCAGATATATAAATAACACATGAATAATCCATAATTATCTTTTTAAGGGAACTTGGGTCCCGTTGTCAAATTTTCCACCACTTTTTATTATTGATAAATCAACTTTCATACCTCCTAGTTTATCACTTACCTGTTTCTTAAGTTCTCGCAAGCCTAACCCTTTAGCATCACCAGTTGTTATTTTACCCGTTTTAACAGCATGTAACATCGTTCTCTCTTTCGCACTACCAGGATTAGGGGTTCCAAAGGATTTCTTCATTAATTCATCAAACTTTTTTGGAGATACTTTAATGGCTATATCTATATCAGAGTCTTTTCTTGCAGTATGGCTAGCCCTACTCCCCTGAACTACTATATTGTTTGTTAAATGTCCAACTTTGCCTCGTATCAGTTTAGAAACAGCCCCAAATTGCTCTGGAGTTACACCTTGGATAACTTGTACCTTTGGTTTACTTATCGTTGTTTTAATAGGTTTTGGTTTGGATTTTGCCTGTGACCTAACCATTCCTCTTCCTCTTCCCGCCATAGCGTATTCTTCAATTAAGTCTTGCTTTTCTTTTGCTTCTCTTTCTCTTTTTTCTCCCACAGACTCCATGGAAGCTATTCTATTATTCAATTGGTCTTCTGTGAGTGCCCTATATTCATCTAAGACTTTGGCAGCTTTACCATATCTGTCACCATAAAGATTTCCTGCAATTCTATATGCTTTACCATTTGCGACTAAATGTACATTAAGTCCATTACAGTTACAAGCTAGACCATCCCAACGATTAATAAGTTTCAATTTACTTGTTCCATCTTCTTCAAATTTAATCGTATAATATAAATTTTCAAGTCCATCAAGGTCGATATTAGATATCGGCATATTTCCCGCAAACTGATAGGGAGTTAATTCAGGATAACCATCGGTCAAAGGATCAACACTCAAAAACTTCCCAAGCCCCGGATTATAAATCCTAAAACCATAATCATAGATAGCTTGGCTGCCCCACTCGCCGGAGGGGTCTTTTTCTTTGCCGTTGAAGCCATATCGGTAGCCTGCCACAGACATCGTTCTGTCTGCCATCTCCATCCCGAAGGGATAATAATCAGAAGCACTTTTGACATCGGCTATGCGAGTGCTACCGCTCCACAGCTTTCTGTCGGAGACGGTGGTGAGGACATTGCCGAGGTGGTTGCTGAACTCGTAGGTTTTGGCACCGAGGGGGCGGTGGCTGCGGTAGGCTCGCCACTTGCCGAGTGTGCCGCCTGTCCGGTTGCCGAGTTGGTACTCGCCCAAATTTAAGCCTAAATTTTCATACGTACTATTATTCAGCGTATTATCTACACTGCGGAGACCAAGACGGCTGCTGCCATAGAGGTGTTGTTCGTTGAGGGTGAGGTGGTCTTGGATTTGAGCATTTGCCTTGACTTCTTGCGCTCGTTTATAGACTGCCATCGTGTTGCCACTCGCATCGCGGACGTAATGCGTGTAGGTGACATCCGGCTCACCAACTGCGGGGTTTTTGTGAAGGACGGCTTTGGTGATGCGATTGCCTGAGGGGTCGTATTTGAATAAGAGGTCGGGCTTGGGGCTGCCTGCCTCGCGGATGACACGCTCTACTTTGCCATCTACCCGCCATACGATTTCTTTGATGTCTTCGGCATTGTCACCGGTTAGGTTGCCGATTTCGTCGTACTCGTAGTTATCGGGGTTTTGGTCGTCTATGTCGTTGCTGTGGTTGCTGGCATTGACTGCATCGTCCACGTGACGTAGGCGGTTGCGGATGATTTTACCATTAGCGTCTTTTTCATAATGATAGGTCAAATTGTCCATTGCCTGTTCTTGTGGGGTGTTGCCACTTGCGTTTCGGAGTAGGCTGAGGATATTGCCGTTGGCATCGTAGGTGTATTGGGTATGGTAGTCCTGATTGTCACTTGCATTTCCGAAAGAGTTGGTGCTGTAGGCATTGCCTCTGAAACTGTTGCTTGACAATATACGGTTGAGTTGGTCATATTTGTAGGCATTACCTTGTATAGGAAAAGGGGTCTGACCATTGACAGGATTTATCGCAGTGACCATTTTGGAAATATTGCCATTAAAAAGGTCATCACTTGCTGCGTCTAAATCAGTACCTACAATTTTTGCCATAAAATCACTCGCAGTATTGCCCGTAGTACCACCGATTGCTTTATAATCGCCATTATAATATTGCAAACCATAACCGTAGGCATCAGGCGCAAGATCAGCGTTGGGATTATTAGCAACGGTATGACCATCTTTTCCAATGTCTTTACCGGCTCTTAGCGTATTGCTATTGACACCTTTTATCCAACCTTGTATGGTATAGGCAAAGTCGCAGCCCTGTACGCGGAGGTCGCCGATTTCGGTACGGGCGAGGGGTCCGTGTTGATAATATTCGTAGCGGGCATCTTCATCCCATATCACGCCGTCGGGGCTGGTCATGACTTTGGTGATGCGATTGTCGCCGTCGTATTCGTAGCGGTGGAAAAATTGGTCGGCTTTGCCTTCTTGGTAATTGACCTGATGTACATTGCCTGATATGAGGTCGTAGTCGTAGGTCATGGTTTTATATCGCTGCCCTTTGAAATGCGCCAATTCGGTGTTTTCTTGTATAAGTTTTTTTACATTACCATGTATATCATAGCTGAAGTGGGAAGCACTTTGGTAGCTTGTTGCTCCTTTCGCCAATTCTTCCTGATAAATAATACTGGCTACGCGGTTGCGGAGATTTTGCTGACCTGCCGTACCAAATTCGTCATTAATATTATCATTAATAGGTCTGTCGTAGAAAGTTTTGACGACCTGAATGCGGTCTAAACTCCAATTGTTTGGGTAGTTGTCAACTTCAAACATAGTCTCAGTGGGTACGGTATTCGACTTCAATTCTCCGGCTTCTACTATTCTACCCAATTCGTCGTATTTGGTGTAGCTGTATCTGCTCTCTGGCGTGTAGGCTTTTTGTTTACTGTTTTGGGAAGCGACAATACGTCCTAATTTATCATAAAAAAACTGCGTTGACCATTCCGTGCCGGGCATTTTATCGTGGTCGGGCATGGTTTGGTGCGTGAGTTGGTTGAGGCTGTTGTATTTGTAGCGGGTTTCCATGCGGTGATTGGTAGAAATATTTGTGGTGCCATTTTCGCGGTCTGCATTTACGGCAGCCCAATTGCCCGGCGGCACGAGTTCTACACCCGCAGGCGGTACGGTGCGTGTGAGGTTGCCCGCTTGATTGTAATAATAAAGCGTGTAATGGTGTTCATTATCAGGATATTGCATGGTGAATGTTTCGGCATTATCCGCCGGGGTACATTGCTCCATGTAGTTATTTTCAATATCATCAATGACTTCCTCAATGTAATCGCCATATTGATTTTCGGCACTGTGTGTGGCTTCGGCTATCAAATCCTCTTCACAGGTGTCTTCAATTTCAAGATAGAAAGTACGATTGCATAGTTCCATATCATCGGCTGTGGTGATACATTCCCAAAGGGTGTAACAATCGACAGAGGTGATGACGAGAATCGTTGCATCTCTAAGTTCATTATCAACAAGGACTTGTACATCTGCCAAAAATTGCTGAACATAGCTAGGGTCATTGGCAGGCACATTTTCATTGGGGCGAATATTTTGTAAAGTTGAAATAATGTTATTTAAATCATAATCTGCATTATTATCCGAGTTCGGTTCAATGAAAGATATAGACCAATTGCAGGTTTGTCCTGTAGCACTTTGTACGGTTATGTTGATAGATGTAGGGGTGATACTGTTTGGTGTATAAATATCATGACAATATTCTGTGTTATTATAATTTAAGTTCAAGACCTCCGCGAGTTCTGGTGCGTAAGGCTCAAGGAATGGGTCAACACAAAGACAATTGACATCATCAAGCGTTTTTTCCTTTATAATTCGATTGAATGTATTGACAAAGGCTTCGCCCTGTGCGGTAAGGGTATCGCATACGGGCGTACTTGGACTTACTATCCCGCAGTTGTTGATAAAATCTTCATAATCATAATAGTTCAAATCAAGGTTGAATAAATTGTTGAGGTGCGTTGCAGCCATGGTTCGCCGATTAACAAATTCCTCTGGAGTCTCGGTTGAAGGGTCGGTAACTTGTATCCATGGTTGACTGGCGTAAGCATTAAAAGCATCTGTAATTTCGGTACAAGTTGCACAGTTTTGACAAGTGATATCAGCAACGACATATTCGGTAGCACCTTCCAGGGCGGTGGTGATAGCGTTATTAGTCCAAGGCGCACCGGGAATCCAATCCTTGCCTGATTCAGCATAAGCACTCGTACAAATACAGATTTTAGCACTATAACCTTCGATTTCGGTTTCATAAGTGTATTCAAAAAGCTCTTCTACTGTGGTCACTCCTACGGGTAAGTTGCCTGTCGAGAGGTCTGTACTGAATCGATGATTAGTTTCAAGAATAGCCTCGCAAGCACACTCATCTATAGGCTTGAAGGCGGTATATGAAGCGTACTCATGTCCGTTGGCACCGGGGAAGTTGATGAGGTCGGCATTACAATTGATATTGATACCTGCACTGGTCAGTACTCCTACTAGTACTTCTTCAAAACTTGCATAAGTAGTACCTGTAGCACCTGTTGATGCGCCAAAAGGTTGTTCGGCACTACAAGTTGCCACCATGACATTTATAAGTTCCAGTCTTATATTATCATAAGTAGAATTACCCGCTACCCATGTGGTAGGATCTGCGGCACAGCCTTCGAGTTTCTCCATCCAAGTATTGGCAAGTCCTTGTGCGCGGTCTGTACATTGGGTGGCAATTTCGGCTTCGGCTTCAGCGGTAAGTGCATTTATCTCAGCTTGTGTATCTACACCATCCACTTGGTCAATAAAGTCGGACATGACATCCTCGTATTCCGGAAAATGAGAGAGTTTGCCGGAAGGTGGGTCGCAGTCTTGGTTATTATTATTCAATGCTTCTTGGTGCAGTCGCATTTTTTCACCTATATAAAGACCTCTGAATATTTGCCACATTCTATCGGCAGTACAAATATCCGGGGGATTGAAACCATAAGTGGCACTATTATTCGCTGCGCTTGCTCCGGCGAGTTGCCATACATTGACGTTTATATCAGTATGATTATTTAAAAAAGTAATCATGCTGCTTCTCAAATTCTGACCTTCTCCGCCCGAAATAAAGAAGGGGTCGTAAGTATATGGTGAATTTCCGGCACCGTTTGGAAAATTATGCGGCGGATTCGTTCCCTGTACAGGGTTCAATAAACCTAATTGATATGCTTCTTCATAAGAATCCGTCATCGTCATCAGAAAATCATATCTTTGAGAGGCTTCCATGTCCGCACAGTCATCAAGCTGGCATTTTTCAGGATGATATTTTACAAATACTTGTCCCCATTGCGGCTCATAAGCATTGATAAATTCTTCAAGGCTGAGTTGGTTGGGAAATACCAATTCTCCGGCTGAATTTAAGACCTTAATTTCTACTGTGATCGTCTCCGTAATGCCGTCTTCATTTGTTTGTTCATAAGTATAAAAATATTCTTCATCCGGTATATTCCCATAATATACTATCGGACTTTGGGGATTGGGATTGAGAATGGAATACGGATAATTGCTAGCAGAATAAGTACCGTTGTTTATTGCATACAGCGCATATTGCCCCGCTGCAACGGGTATAACTTGTCCGTCAATTTCAATATTCAAATCGGTATCATTGAAATCTCTCGGTTGAAAATCACCGATAAGGATGTCTGCTCTGGTCTCACATTGATTCAAAAATTCACAATCCAATCTGCATTCGGTCTTGTCAAACAGTGTGGGCAGGTCGGCACATTCTTCATTACAATCAATTTGTTCGCATTGTGAAAAATCTATTTCTGCAATAGCATCATCAATAAAATCGCCCAAACCAAGAATACCATCACTGTCTTTGATACAGGCTTTGGTATTTGCTTGTAAGGCTTCCTGATTCATTTGAAGGGTACGGCTGATGACGTATTTTCCGATGGGTAAAATAATTTGTTGAGAAGAAAGTTCTACATTTACAACGTATGAATTATTGCATATTTCACTAATCGTAATTTCACTTTCTATATGGTTGAAGAAGGTATTACCACATTCTCCAACAATATCAATTTCTAAATCATAAACACAATTTAAACAGGCATTTGTATCGAACATACCGTTTGCTTGAAAGGCATCAGATACGCAACCCAGCTCGTAATGTAGCCCGTGCGCCCCTCCGGTAGTAACTAAATGATGATAGGTTGAACTCAAAGGTTCTACACCGGGCTGTACAGGTTGATTATCCAAAATATCAATAATCATATCTGTACTATTTCCACCATTACTTGCCAATGCCTCCAAATTATCCGGCTTATCGCCCGCCAATGCCGTAGCAATGGTGCGCCCCTGCTGGTCCATATACGATACACTGACTTGTCCATTGGGGTCAATGACCATATTTTTTTTATAATGTTCGTTGTAACCAACTTCAGAAGCAAACAGCCTGTTGAGTTCTTCCTGCGAAGGTTTGCCATAGAAATATTTGGTGTCTTTTCCGCCGAGTTTGTGGGTTGGTCCTACACCGCTTTGTCGGCGGATGCGTCCGGTATTATCGGGTTCGTACTCTACGTGGGTGAAAGGGTAGAGTTCGGCATCAGGCACATAAGCCTGATGCCCACTCTTGTCAGGATTGTTAGGTGAATAGTATCTTGAGGCTCCGGCATTTTTGGTCATGGGGTCGGCTAAAGTCTCGCAGGCATTTTGCGTGATGTCAAAGTGCTTTCGGTTATAACCTTTACTGTCGCTTTGGGCTTTGTTGAAGTTTTCATAAAATCCGAGTACGGCAATTTTGTTTCCGTTAGGGTCGCTTACCGGTGCGGGCAATGCCTGTACCGCTGCACGTCCTTGGTGGTCGTAAAAGGTCTCGCCAACAATCGCCTGATTGTCTGTATTGATTCTGGTAACCACCTGATGACTACGCAACGAACCGTCGAAATACGTAACAACTTCTTTTTTCTTGCCTTCTTCGGCGTAGCTGGCGGAGTATTGCCAGTTGAGTTTATCTTGTTCGTGAATGTGGAAATTTTGAATATTAAATTTGTGTGCAAAACCACAAGGGTTTTGCCCTGCGTCAGCCGAACTCCAATTGCCCGGTATGCGTATATCGAGGTCGGTCTCATCCAAAGTCAAAGCACGTACACGAAACAACACATAGCCCTGCTCAAAAAGTAAAGAGACATTATAGGTCGTGGCAGTCGTAGTGATGCGGGTAGAGTTGTTTCTGAAATTATATTTTAAAGCCGAACAGTTCGTTATCTCATAATCATTAATGTGTAACCACTCCAACTGATATTCTTCGGCACCTGTTACGGACTGCCAGTTGACTTCGATTTGATTACCCGCTGCAAGTGTCTGATTAACAGTGAGATTGGGCGCAGCACCCGAAAAATTAAATAAACGATTGACGGTGATGTGATTGACTAATTCTAAATTGTCATAATTTGCTGGTGATGTGGGCGTAAAACCAATATTTCCGCCTACTATTTGGACTGTAACATCATGCCCACCATTAAAAAGAAAAGCATCTCTATCTTGATGAACGACACCGGATGTATTGTCATGAGTTACGGTCAATACAGGATTAGGACTTACCGTCTGAAGTGTGTTGGTTTCATCCAAGTATGTGATGAGTAATTCCACCGTTGCCGTATAATCCGTAGCAACATAAACATCAGGATTGAGCCGCAACATGATATAATTTTGTACTTCCTGATGACGGATATTTTGTGCGCTCATCCAATTAGGATTGGTAGAAAACAAGTCGTCTTTTATATACGATGTCTGACTTTCTATATTAGTTCCTTCTAAAACCTGTTCATACTCTACCTCTATGGCTTTCGCAGAAAAAGAAGCCAATAAAAAGAGCATTAGCAGTGAATAAATGCCTGTATTTTTCATCGTCCGATATAGTCTATTGAGTTGATTTTTCATGTCGTTCATTTTTATGCTGAGTGTTGTTGTGTTGTTGTGTTGTAGTATCGTAGTGTTGTGGTATCGTAGTGTTGTAGTATTTTTTATTTTATAAAAAATATAATATTTATAATTTATAAATATTATTATTTAAATTTTATTTTTTAAAAACGAATCCACCAATTCACGATTCGCCATTATTGAGGTGATTAATGATAGTGTAATCGCTGTATGGGGCGTGTACTTCTACCTTGCCGCCACTTTTAATGTTGATGTATTTTTGGATGTCGAAGGGTTTGTTTTGGAAGTCGGGTGTGTGTTATCGGTTCATGGTTGTCAGTTCATAGTTCATAGTTTGTAAACAATTGAATTTGTTTACAATTTCATAATCATCAAATTCTGACAAGCCTATGTAGATAACCTACGTGTGTCATGGTACGTGATTCGTGATTCGTAACTCGTAAACTCGCTACTCACCACTCGCTACTCTTTACTCACCACTTACTTAGCAATTATCATTTGTTTAGTGTCCAACACTTTTCCGTTGACAAGCAGTGAATAATTATATGTTCCGGCGGGTATGGTTCCGGCTTCTATTTGAACCCTGCCTTCGCCCATACTACGGATGGATTCGGAGTGAATCAGCGTACCGGTAATATCATGGATATTGACCACAGCTTTGTCGGTATTCGCGGGTACATAATATTCGATTAAAGTATTGGTAGAGAATGGGTTAGGACTGTTTTGTTTCAATGTGGGTTTTCTATCATTGAGTTCTATGCTTTGGCGCGAATTGCCTGTTCGGGAGCTACCGTTTTCTACGATGTCTCGGAGTTCGGCTACTTCTTTTTTCAACTCTTCAATGATTTCTTGTTGTTCTTTTACGGCGTTGATGAGAAGATATTTAATAGCACTCTCTTCCACACACAAGTAGTTTTCCGATTTTTTGACATTGCCTTTATCATCTTCTTCCTCGTAAGTAAACTCATTGACAAGATATGGAGCGGCTTGCTGCAAATTTTGAGCAAAAATACCAACATGCTCATCTGCACTTTCAATACCGGCTTTGCCATTGTACTTGTAACGAATTGGATTGAGCTGCTTGATAACATCTAATCCATCTTCCAATTCATTGACATCCTTTTTCAGCCGCTTATCCGAAGCATTATTCAATGAACCATTATAGGTAATAGAACCATGTACGTGTAGCTTTGTCAAGGGGTTATTAGTTCCAATTCCGACTCTTCCGTTATTACTTAGCCTGAGTACGAGAGTACCTACTGAGAGTTGTCTATTTAGTATATTGTTTTTGCTGGTAATTCTGAAATCGAACACTGTATTGTCGGGGAAGGTAATGCCCGGGTATGCACCTGCTCCTATGGACATAGGAAATCTGTCCGGTCTGTCATATAAGGTAATTGCAGAAGCATTCGATTTTTTGACTGTATTACCTTCTGTTTTCGAGTAACCTGCAACCTCCAACTTCTCAGTAGGTGTAGTCGTTCCTATCCCCACATCTCCCACAGGTGGCACTACATGGACTTGTGAAAATGCCAACAATGGCGTACAAATCAGTAAAAAAATATAAAATGTTGTTTTCATAATATTTAATTTTCTATTTAAAAGTTATTTATGCAATACAATGAGTGAATAAACTTTTGTTTATCCATCAATTCATTCAAAAAAAATCATCAAAATATCTATGTCTTATCCATAATTTTGAGTTAGGACATAGCACTCCTGTTAAGTAAAATGTTGATTTTACTTTCTGAATCATGACAGGCACAGCAAGCCCTTCGGCAGAGAGACTCGTATCTCATGCTTTGCCCGAAATAATGCTAACCGAAATTGGCTGATACAATATGGCTAATTCGTAATGCTGTTTGGATATGACCGCTCTAAGGGATTATAAGTGTGGTCAAACGTTTTCATTGAATTAGTAGTTGTTTCCTATCGTATCATAATGTTCATTTTTTTATCATATCAAAATGAGGCGGATAATTTTGCCAACATCATCCTGCTTCTTCATTCATTGCCTGTAACCACTACTTAAAACCAACAATGAGTTGAAAAAAGCACAGTATAGTTGACAAAAAAATCTTACCTCATTTCAATATGACTATCTTTTTGAGAAAGCCTTTTGCAGTTTTAATGGAGTCGTTTTTTCAGAGTTTTGATTTAGGGGTATTTTTTGATGTTTCCTTTTTGTTATTTTTTGATTACGATTGCAAGGTCAGGATTCTTTATAAAAAGTCAAAGGAACAGTTTGGGTCATTTTTACAAAGTTTAATTTTTTAAATGTGTTTAGGTTTAAAAATAAAACGATAAAAATAAAATAAAATTTTAAAATTTAAATTTATTTAAAATTTTATTTTAAATAATTTAATTATTCCTTCAAATTACATTTAATTATAATGTAAATTATTACAAATAATAATCCATATATTGGGCTAATTTTTCGTAAAAAAACATCATTTTTTCCTTTTTTACGAAAAAATAAGCCCATAAACACAACTTAAAAATTCTCAAAAAACAAATTCCAAATTTCAATTCAATGATATTTTATCAGAATTTGGAGCTTGATATTTGGATAAATCTACCAATTATTCTCCATATTTCTTTTTGGGATTAAACACATTTTTAAACAAAAAAATAATATTTTTGCAGCAAAAAAATGATACATTTGTTCAGCTAAAATTATGTTTAAAGAACAGGAAATATCTGCTTATATAGATGTCATTTTACCATTGGCACTACCCAAACTATACACCTATACCGTACCTGCGGAATTGCTAGAGCGGGTACAGGCGGGAGTGCGTGTAGAAGTACAATTTGGTAAAACGCGGGTCTATTCTGCACTCGTGCGGAGGGTG
The DNA here is from genome assembly GCA_938028705.1 of uncultured Saprospiraceae bacterium. Classification (GTDB taxonomy): domain Bacteria; phylum Bacteroidota; class Bacteroidia; order Chitinophagales; family Saprospiraceae; genus JAHDEO01. The sequence continues at coordinate 45,667 of CALIZI010000171.1, forward strand.
CATCAGACCCAACCCGACTATGCTGCAAAGCCCGTATTATCTGTCTTGGATGCTGTACCGATAGCCACCGATATGCAAATGGCATTGTGGGAGTGGATGTCCGAATATTATTGCTGCACTACGGGCGAAGTGATGAATGCTGCCTTGCCCGCCGGATTAAAATTGGCGAGTGAAACACGAGTTTTGTTAAGTCCGATTTTTCAAGATGATTATTCACAACTAACTGATAATGAATATCTTATTGCCGAAGCATTGAGTATTCAAGAAGAATTGAGTATTGAAGATGTCCAAAATATTTTAAATCGAAAAACCATTTATCCATTAATCAATTCTTTATTATATAAACGGGTTATTATTTTAAAAGAAGAACTCAAACCAAAATTTAAACCCAAACAAGCCACCTACGTCCGACTGACCGAACCCTACCGCAGCGATTCCGAAACCTTGAAATTTGCCTTTGAAAAAATCGGTAATCGCGCCCGGAAACAACAAGAAACTTTGCTCGCCTATATCCAACTCAAACGTGAACCACTTGATTCGCCCAACATCACCCTTAACCAACTCTGCGAGTATGGTGGCATCAAAAAAAATCATATCAAAGAGTTGGAAAAAAAGGGTATTTTCGAGGTCTATAAAAAAGAAGTCAGTCGCATTACACCCTATGATGACGAGTTGGTCGGTACATTCGAATTATCTACTCAACAGGCGAAGGCACTCATCGAAATTCAAGCAAATTTTGGAGAAAAAAATACTGTCCTGCTACATGGCGTGACAGGTAGTGGCAAAACCCGTGTTTATATCGAATTGATTATTGAAGCCCTTAAAGAAGAAAAACAAGTCTTGTACCTGCTCCCCGAAATCGCGCTTACTACCCAGATAATCAATCGTTTACAAAAAGTATTTGGTAATGATATTGCAGTCTATCATTCACGACTGAATAATAATGAACGAGTCGAAATATGGCACGAAGCCCTCATTGGCAAGCCGATTATCGTAGGTGCGCGGTCTGCGTTATTTTTGCCATTCAAAAAACTTGACCTCATTATTATCGACGAAGAACACGATGCTTCATTCAAACAACACGATCCTGCGCCACGCTATAATGCCCGCGATACAGCCATTTATTTGGCACACAAACATGGCGCAAAAGTTCTGTTAGGTACAGCTACGCCCTCGCTCGAAAGCTATGTCAATACCCAAATCGGCAAGTATGGTTTGGTGGAAATGACCAAACGATTTGGTGGTCTGCAAATGCCCGAAATCGTGGTGGCTGATGTGGCGAGCGAGACCAAGAAAAAAATCATGCAGTCGCATTTTACAACTGTTTTGTTGGACGAAATTAAGGCGGCATTAGAGCGCAAAGAGCAGGTAATTTTGTTTCAAAATCGGCGCGGTTATGCGCCCACTTTGCGCTGCGAAACCTGTGGTTGGACTGCCGAATGTATCCACTGCGATATTTCACTTACGTATCACAAATATTCTAATGAAATGCGCTGCCACCTCTGCGGCTATCATACCAAACAGCCTTCGGATTGTCCGGCTTGCGGCAATCACAAATTTCTTATTCAAGGCTTTGGTACAGAAAAAATAGAGGATGAATTGCAGATATTTTTGCCCGAAGTACGGGTGGCACGAATGGATTGGGATACGGTAAAAGGCAAGAACGCTCACCAACGCATCATCACGCAATTTGAAGATAAACAGATTGACGTACTCGTTGGTACTCAAATGGTTACGAAAGGTTTGGACTTTGATAATGTGGGATTGGTGGGCGTGATGAGCGCAGATTCCTTGTTGTATTTCCCTGATTTTCGGGCTACCGAACGTGCCTTTCAATTGATGACGCAGGTAAGCGGTAGGGCAGGACGCAAACAGAAGCAAGGCAAGGTCGTCATACAAGCAATGAATACTTCACATCCCGTTTTAACGGAGGTTTGCCTTGGCGATTTCAGTAAGTTTTTTGAGCGCGAGGAAATAGAACGCCGTAAGTTTAAATATCCGCCTTTTTATCGTTTGATTGGTTTGGAACTGAAACACAAAAAGAAACATATCGTGGATGATGCGGCAGAATTTTTTGCACGAGAATTACAGAAAAAACTGGGCAGTCGCGTACTTGGTCCATCCGAACCCGGTGTGTCGCGGGTGCGCTCGTATTATGTGATGAATATTTTGGTGAAACTCGAACGTCGCAAAGAAGTGATTGATAAAACGAAGGCTTGGATACGAGATATTCAAGTAGATTTATCGGGCAGAAAGGGTATGTCGAGTGTGCGGGTGAATGTGAATGTGGATCCGTATTAGCCCTATTCTTACAAAATACAAATGTTAAAAATATATATTCTTTTTTTTTTAAAATAAATTTATAAAAAATTAATAATTAATTTTTAATAAAATAAAAATAAAAATAATTAGAATGTAAGATTTTAGATAAATGATTTAAAAATGTTTTATACAGGTTGAAATAATATCAAACAAAATTCATTATTATTTGTATATCAAAAATGCTATGATTGCACAATTAGCTTTTTACCCAAAACAGAGGCTCTTCGATATACGCCCTCTGTTGGATGAATGACGGTGAGCTTGAATTTTCGGGCTTGCCGTTTTTTTTTAATACAAATAGTACGGGCTGTCTTTAGCTGCCCAAAAGGTCGAAAGACCTTTTCCCCACATTGGGGGCAGCTAAAGACAGCCCGTACTATTCCATTAGGCACAAAAAAAAACCTCCGAAATCGAATGCCTAAGCATCCGATTTCATTGGTTTCTGAAATATCCACACTTCTTTATGTAGTCCAAACAATGGTGTTTGGTGACATTTTGAATCTGAACAAAAACCCTGGAATCAAACGTAAACGTTTGATTCCAATGGTTTTCTGAAATATCCACACATCTTTATAATCACTCAAACAAACAGCAAACAATTGCTTTTTTGTTTGATGACATTTTTCCGAATAAAAAAACTTCAGAACCAAATGTATTGCTACACTTGGTTCTATATGCTTCTGAAATGCTTTTAATCTCTTCAAGAAAGTTGTAACCTCTGACCATACATACAGCTAACGCTGAGGATGTAAACAGTCATTTCAATATTTTTTTAAGAAAATTTTAAATAAAGTAATAACCCACTGAAAATCAATAAGTTAATTTTTAAATTTAAATTTCAAAAACGAGTGAAATGTCCGCTCATATGTATTAAGCGGTGAAAAATGTAAAATCCCGTCATTCGTCGGGACAAGTTGTAAAACACAAAATGTAAAATGTAAAAGTGTCGATAGGACATGAAGTTATTTATTTTTAAATTGTTATATATTTAAAATTTTGAAAATCA
>CALIZI010000172.1 GCA_938028705.1 uncultured Saprospiraceae bacterium
ACACTTTTTCACGCAGAGAACGCAGAGTTCGCAGAGGGTTAGTTATCAAATCTCTGCGACCTCTGCGTTCTCTGCGTGATTTACTCAATTTGAAACCTATGCTACATGTCAAAAAGTGTCAACCGTATTTCTAAACATGCCTAAATATTGTTAAAAAAATCAGTTTAATCATCATGTTTTTTGTCGCTTCTGTGGTTTTGATTTCTTGGGGTACAGGGCATACCTTTCCCGGTCAAGGCTTTGTCGGCACTTGTCTGAAGGCTTGTATGTTTCGCTAAAATCGGATGATGTTTAGTCTCTGCTATTGTTTCTGTGTTGGTTTAAATCAGCAATAATCTAAGGTGATACTTTTGCAAATGACTTTATTTGAGTCCGTCCAAAAGCATCACTTAGTCTGACATAATATACGCCTTGTGGCAATTCACGAATGTTCGTCTTTAAAATATTAAGACCTGAATGGACACGCTCTTTTTTATTTGTGGATATTCTGCCCATCACGCCCAATATTTCAATAAATAAGTCACCCTCTTGGTCTGATGTATATTCTATATTGAGTACATCTGTGGCAGGTACCGGATATAGATACATTTCAGAAAGTTCCGAGTGTGTTCCGTTTCTATTAATCGTAGAGATTGTTCCACTATTACATGCGTCGAATGTTGCATCATATATCAATCTGGCAAATCGGATAGAGTATTCTGCAAGACTTGGATTATTGTCATTTATATCACGAAATTCAACTTGCCAGTCACTTAAATTCCCGTTAAACGATACATCCGGTACATCAAAAAAAGTATGATATAAAGTACCTGCACCATCGCAAGTTGTGAAAGGTTGGTGCGTAGTCATCCTACCCAAAGGGTCAGTGATACGTACTTCTATATCTTGCTCACAAGATGTTCCGAATACTCTAAAATATAATTCAAGTTTGACATTAGTCAATACAGCATCTGAAGGTAGTCCCGGAGCGTCATAAGCATAACTATATACCGGATTAGAGGTAAAACTTTCATCATCACTTATACCTATATTCGTATCATTATCTTCAATATGAATAATATTTAGCGTAGTGGTACAAGTATCATTTATTTCGGTAAGAAATGTCGCACAGCTATCAGAAGCAAGCCGTATCCAAATCGGATATGCACCTACAGATACAGCGTAACAGGTATTTTTTGTAATTGATGGCATAAAAGTAAGTCCATCGTCTAAAGACACTTCAACTGCTTCAGTAAGCGGTGCATCTTCAAAATCAAAACATACTTGCCCATTATCCGCACTGACCTCAACAGGTGTAAATGCCCATTCAATTTCAAAATCAATCACATTCTCCAAGCCTGTAATATCGCTTACTGTAACACCATACTCCCCTATCTCCAAGTCATTGATTCTTGAAGTTGTTGCACCCGTACTCCACACATAAGTATAAGGCGGCTTACCTTCCGATATTATGGCTTCTGCCGTACCATTTGCCTGACAGTAAGCATGATTGATGGCTAAAAATATCGGTAAGGTTGGATTCACTGCATCAAGACCATGTATGGTAGAACCCGCTACAGGTGTAACTACACCTGTAGCCGACATTATCTTGCCACTGTTAGTTCTTACATTGGTAGGAACTGTACCTGTTTTTATATCTTTGTCAGCTACTACAATCTCAGCGACCGATCCATCTATCAATTGATTGCTTTTATCTGTGCGGGTAAGGGCAAACTCTATTGTATGGTTTTTGCCATTGTCACTACTTTTGTAGCGTTGAACATAGTGGGTAGGCTGGAGTACCGACCCCGTAATATTTACACTAATGCTATCAATAGTAGGACGGTCTTTAAATTCGACGCTTACGCTAATACCATGTGTGTTGATAGGAGCATTCGCTTGAAGATATAACTCATAGGTGATGTACCTCACGTTCCCCACAGTCTCACTAGACACCTGTCGCAAGGTATAAATCGCCGGACTTACATTATAGCTATAAGAAGAGCCTCCATAAAACTTATCATAGTTTATTGAATCTAACACAGCAAGGTCTGCTTCGTCAACAGTACCATCGCCGTTTGCGTCTTGATGCTTGCAGTTGATACCGCCTATGGAAGCATCCCATTTAGGGCTATCTTGAGGTATCCACTCAGTAGTAGAATCAGGACGAGTATAACCGATATATCCCTTTGCCAAACCCCAGTATATCAGGTCGGTTTTATCGGCGATACCGTCGTTATTAAAGTCTCCGGGAAGGACAGGAGTTGGTGTGTAGATACAAATTCCGGCTTCATCCATACAGAAGGCTTCCCATGTAGGAACAAAGTTATTTCCTTCATCTATGTTAATTGATTCAATATTACATAAATTTGATAAATTTTGGTCGAAGCAACCACTTAATTGATTGAACTCTAAATCTAAATACTCTAATTGATTCAAATTTCCAATTGCCGAAGGAATATCACCGCTTAATTCATTGAAGGATAAATCTAAATATCTCAACTGATTCAAATTTCCAAGTTCCGATGGAATAGTGCCGCTTAACTCATTGTATGATAAATTTAAATTATATAATTCGTTCAAGTTTCTAATTTCCGAAGGAATGTTCCCGCTTAATTGATTCTCATATAAATATAAATTTTTTATTTTGTTCAAATTTCCAATTTCCGGCGGAATGCTCCCGCTTAATTGATTCTCAGATAAATCTAAATTTATTATTTTGTTCAAATTTCCAATTTCCGGTGGAATGCTCCCACTTAATTGATTCTCATGTAAATATAAATACACTAATTGATTCAAATTTCCAATTGCCGAAGGAATAATGCCGCTTAACTCATTGTATGATAAATATAAATTATGTAATTGATTCAAATTTCCAAGTTCCGAAGGAATGCTCCCACTTAAGTTATTGTATGATAAATATAAATTTATTATTTTATTCAAATTTCCAATTTCCGGCGGAATGCTCCCACTTAATTGATTATAAGATAAATATAAATTTTTTATTTTGTTCAAATTCCCAATTTCCGAAGGAATACTCCCGCTTAATTGATTCTCATATAAATTTAAATATTCTAATTGATTCAAATTTCCAATTGCCGAAGGAATATCACCGCTTAATTCATTGAAGGATAAATCTAAATATCTCAACTGATTCAAATTTCCAATTGCGGAGGGAATCGTGTCGCTTAATTGATTCTTATGTAAATATAAATTTGTTATTTTGTTCAAATTTCCAATTGCCGAAGGAATACCGCCGCTTAATTCATTGAGGGATAAATCTAAATCCCTCAACTGATTCAAATTTCCAATTCCCACAGGAATCGTGTCGCTTAATTGATTGGAATGTAAAGATAACTTCCGTAACTGATTCAAGTTTCCAATTTCCGAAGGAATACTAGCACTTAAGTTATTGGAATGTAAAGACAAGGACCCCAAGTTGGTCAAATTTCCAATTACCGTAGGAATATCTCCGCTCAATTCATTGTCGTATAAATCTAATCTTCGTAATTGATTCAAGTTTCCAATTTCCGAAGGAATACTACCGCTTAAGTTATTGGAAGATAAATCTAACCTTATTACACATCCGCCAACAGAAGCTATACCATGCCATGTAGCCATTGGCTTTGTTAAATCCCATTTATTATCCCACATATCTCCATTTGTAGCATTATATAAAGCTACTAATACAAGTGAGTCATCCGGAGAGCTAAGACATGGTGCTATTGAACATATACCGGCACTAGTATTGCAGAAATCTTCCCATGTCGAATTAAAATTATTTTCTTCAATATCAATCTCATTTAAACTAAGACATAGGCTTAGTAAGCTAAGATCAAAGCAGCCACTTAATTGATTGTCATATAAATATAACTTCTGTAACTGATTCAAATTTCCAATTGCCGGAGGAATACTCTCACTTAATTGATTCACAGATAAATTTAAATACTCTAATTCATTCAAATTTCCAATTTCCGGAGGAATACTGCCGCTTAATTGATTGTTGAGTAAATTTAAGAAAGTTAATTGATTCAAATTTCCAATTGCCGAAGGAATATCTCCACTTAATTGATTGCCGTATAAATTTAAGGCCCTCAAGTTGGTCAAATTTCCAATTTCCGAAGGAATCGTGCCACTTAATTGATTGGCAGGCAAATACAAATTCCATAATTGGCTCAAATTTCCAATTTCCGAAGGAATACTGCCACTTAATTCATTGGAAGATAAAACTAACCACTCTAATTGGCTCAAATTTCCAATTTCCGAAGGAATAGTGTCAGTTAATTCATTGGAATCTAAATATAATTTTTCTAAATTTTCTAAATTTCCAATTTCTGTCGGAATACTGCCACTTAATTGATTACCATTTAAATATAAACCCTCTAATTGATTCAAATTTCCAATTTCCGGAGGAATACCGCCGCTTAACTTATTGTCGGATAAATCTAAGAATGATAAATTATTTAAATTTCCAATTTCCAAGGGAATACTGCCGCTTAACTCATTCTCCTCTAAACTTAATGAATCTAAGCTATTCAAGTCTCCTATTTCCGGCGGAATGTTACCACTTAATTTATTATCAGGTAAAGATAATCGTATCACACATCCTTCCTCATTGGTAGTTACTCCATGCCATGAGTCCATAGGTTGAGCCAAATTCCATGTATTTTGCCAGTTTGCTCCATTAGTTGAATTATACAAAGCCACAAGCGCGAGCGAGTCTATCGTACTACAATCCACTCTCACACATTCGGGTCCTACCCCTACAGCACACCAAGCCGCATCTACCTGTGAGACTTCATCGGCACTGTACTGAAGATTTTCGGCAGCTTGTATAGCACCTATACGAGCATCTTCAAAGTCGGCATTATGAGTCAGGTATGCAGTCAGATTGTCATAGGCTATAGCGGCAGCTTTTTCCATTCCGATACCTGCAATATCGTAGGTGTGACCATTATCATTTGTTCCTGTACCGCCTTCGGCAAGTAGATAAAACCAGTGATTTTGTACGCCGCTATTAGTATGTACACCACCATGGTCGGCAAAGCCTGTGTAGTAATAGTCACCAAGATAGGTGTCGGGCTGTCGGGTGATCATGGTCGGGTCATTGGGGTTTGCCATAGATCGTAAGCCATCTTTGGGTGCTAGCGTAAAGTCTGCACCTATTATCCAGTCATTGCTTCCGCGAATATATCTTTCTATCACTTCTCCGAAAATATCCGAAAAAGACTCATTGAGTGCGCCGGATTCGCCTTCATATATCAGATTGGCAGTGTGGTCGTTCAAGCCATGCATGATTTCATGCGCCACAATATCCGGCGAAGTCAAAGAACTGTGCTTGATGCCGTCACCATCGCCGTAAAACATCCATGTCCCGTTCCAATAGGCATTATTGACTTGGTTGCCGTAATGTACCCAACTCAATAGCGACGCGCCACTGCCGTCTATACTGTTTCTACCGAATGTATTGAGTAGATATTCGTAAGTTTTTTCGGTTGCCCAGTGTACTTCAGTTGCGCTTGCATCTGTATCAAAATGACTGTCGGGGTCGTGGCAAGGTATTTCCGACAAGGATATACCGCCTCCGGCATTAAACACCTGCATACCACCACCTATATTGTTTTTTAAAGTATATTGATTATCAGTATAACAAGCTGTGATATCCACCGTACCTGAATAATTGGTCTCACCGGTAGCAGGCACATCAGTACAACTGTGGATTTTTTCCAATACTTTCAACACCTCGCCGGAGTGAGCGTCTATATACACCAACTGACGACTTAGCGGCTGTACAGCGTATATATCAAATTTGTATGCCAAATGGCAGTTAGCGGCTTGCTGTGTAAATTGCGGGTCTATAATCACCAATTCACCGGAAGGGTAAAAGGTAGCATTGGGGTTGTGCTTCGCTTGTTTGAGTGTATGCTCATGTGTATCGTCTTCCCAAGCGTACAAAGCTGCGCTCGTGTGTTGTAAGGCGCTCTGCAAAGCCACTGCCTCATTTATGGTGGCTGTGGTTGGTATATTGAGTCCTTGTACGAGACTGCCATTGGCGGATGTTACGCGGGCATCCTTTTCGCGCACCCTATAGATTGCCCATTCTACGGGTATGCCATTATGTATTTGTTGGTAGCGATAGTGAGACATACCTATTTTATCCGCCTTCTTCGAGATAGGTTTTAGCGCATCTTTTGCCCCAAGTTTTAACAGGCTTTTGTTTTTTATCAATTGTGAAGCCGGAATACGCTCCGACTCTTCAAAGAGGAGCCACGAAGGATTTTCTTTTTGGGATATATACTTATCGGATGTTTTTTGTTGGGCATAAAGTTGACCGAAAATAGTACAACAGATTAGAATTTGGATAATGATTTTCATAGAAGTTCAATTAGTCATTGTTTATTTTTCATTACAAATATAAAGACTTGTTTTTATATTTTTTTGTAGAAAAAAAATTAAAACCGACTTTATTTTATAATATTTATATTTTAAAAACACCTAATAATCAATTTATTAAAAAAATTAAATGAAATTAAAACCGACTTAAATGAAAAAACCTGTTCTGTGTATTCAGCTTTTAAGAACTTTTTTGTCTGATGAATTAGAAATATGAAATAAGGTCGTGAGGGATGCTCACGACCTGTCCGTTTATTGTTATAAACAAAATAAAGCAATCAAAGTGGGCTAAGGCTCAATTGCGAGAAACTCTTGTATTGATAGATTATTCACTTTTTTAAAAAAAGGTAATCCAATACGAATAATTAGAACCGTAGCTTACTTTGGCTTTCAATCGATGAGAATTTCCACCATAGTAACTTGTAGTATTCCTACTACAACTATTAGAATTCAATTTATATTGAAAACTACTATTCGAGTATAGTTGTCTCCAAACTTCTAATCTGATACATCCTCTGTATCTATTTAGCCTGACATTATTCTTTGAGCTATACCAAAAAGCGTATCCTGACGAACGACTCAAATCAGTTTGATTAACTTCAATTGTATATCCTATTGCACCTTCTTCCAATTCTACATTATTTACAGTAAATGCTACAGGTATTCCTCGGTCTGAAATTTCTGCATCTTCGGAAATATTTGAAGTTCCATCATCGGTAATTTGATTTAAGTCTTCCGCTGGTTGCTCAAAAACCGGAATAATCTTAAAATCTCCTTGCTTAATTTCGTCCAATAAAGATACATCATTGGCAGAAGCAGTAATGGTTACTTTACTGAGTCCATTTTCGCTCAAAATTTCTATATCCTTGTCATGGGTAAAGGCTAGTGCATCTACCTCTGATTCCACAACATCGGGAATATCAAGTGCATCTTGCTCACAAGAAGTCAAAAAGACAGAAACGGCGAGTACCGCCAAGAGGCTCAAAAGCCCTAATTTAATTTTAAAAATTTTCATAATCAATGTTTAATAAAATGTTTAATAAAAAATGTTTGTTTTGCAGCACTACTAAGCTGTTTACTGCGAGAGCTTCTACCGACGACATTCGCTGAATGTTGTGGGCAGAGGGTGTTTTTCTGTTTGTCAAGTCATGGTTGTTTAGTTTTAAAGGTGAAAGAATTAGTTTAATAATTACCATTGTTTTACCGCCTCTACGGTTTGATTCCTTGTGGCGGGAGGGCATAATACCTTTCTCTGTCAAGGCTTTGTCGGCACTTGCTTGAATACTTGTATATTTCGCTAAAAATTAGATGATGTTTAGTATCTGTTGTCTTTGTTATATTGATTTAAATCAGTAATTTGAAATTCAGTTTCTTTTTATTAGACTTTAGACAAAATGGGAATTAGTCTCGGTTTAGCCGAGAGGGAAATATAGGTTTAACTTAGACTATTGATTATCAATTATTTCATTATTAAAATAACATATACAAATAATTGTTTTTTATAAAATTTAAAAAGTCTCATAATTATCAGGATTATCGAATTTCTAAATTCCTCTGCCCAAGTCTAATTAATTATCGCTTATGTTTCTATCTTACAAATACAAATATAAAGGCTTATTTTTATACTTTTTTGTAGAAAAAAAATTAAAACCGACTTTATTTTAGTATATTTGTATTTTAAAAACAACTAATAGTCAGCGAATTAGATAAAATAAGATTAAATATAAACCGACTTAAATGAATAAAAAAAAACCTGTTCTATGCATTGAACTTTTAAGAACTTTCTCTCCGGATGAATTAGAAGGCTTAGGAAAAGTATTGTCCTGTGAATATTTTAATACCGATGTTTGGATAAAAAAACTATTAAAAACATTAGAAAAATACGCATTAAAATCAGCCGTATTTGACGATGATATTCAAGGTCTGATTTATCAAGAAGTCTTTGAACATTTACCTGCTCCCGAAGGCGCATTAAAAAAAAATGAACGCGATTGGCTCAATAAAAAACTCAACAAATTGATGAGTTTGGCAGAACTGTTTCTGTCCATTGAACAAGTCAAAAAAAATGATGACCATAAATGTGATTTACTTTACCCTGAATTGTTGGCACGTGAACAGTATCAATTATTCAACCGACATATAAAAAAGGACAAAAAGGTAGTTGACAAACGGTACGATAAAGGAGCTGATTATTATGCCCAAAAATATAAAATAGAAAAAGCGATGTTCAACTATCTTCACCAAAGCGGGAGGCTTTTTACGAAAGAAGATAATTTGCCGGATTTAATAGAAAATTTAGACATGTATTATGCTTTAGACAAGCTAAGTTGGCATATAACGGTACTTTCTATGATACATGTTCCGGGCAAAGGCACATACGATCTTACTTCGATGAATGCCACTGATCCATTATTGGATTTACCCCAATATATCAGTAATCCATTGATTGTACTTTGGCGGGCTAATATAACCTTGATGAAAACGGAATCTGAATCGGCATATTTTGATTTATTAAACTGTTTAAATCAATACGAATCGGTCTTACACGTTGACGTACTGAAAGGTTTTTATACTTCGGCAGCAAATTTTTGTGCTGAACAAATCAGTCTTGGTAAACTACAGTATAATAGAAAGGCGTTTGAATTATACAAGATAATGGATGATAAGAACCTACTTATTGATAAAGATTTTATTCCAACAATCAAACTAAAAAATGTAGTCACAACTAGCTGTCGCGTAGAAGAATATGAATGGGCAATAAATTTTATTGAGCATTCTCGTCCATATATTCACAAGAAGATTCGTGACAGTGTTTGTTACTATAATCTCGGTGTAATAGCGTTCTATCAAAAAGATTATACGACTGCACATGACAGATTTATTCAAGTAGGACAAGTAAATAAGACTTATGATATCAATGTAAGGATAGTTATTCTCAAATGTCTGTATGAAAAAGAAAAAGACTATAATGATTACACCATGCAGTCATTCCGTTCCACAGAAAAATTCTTTAGAGAAAATAAATCATTACCTAAAAAGACTATCATGAGTTGCACCAATTTCATCAAAATACTTATCCCTCTTTATCGCCTTCGTCACGACATCAATAGAACTCCGGCAGATATTGAACGGCTTAAAGAAAAACTAAACAAACAAAAAATCAACAGTCACAAAGGTTGGCTCCTAGAAAAAATGCAAGAACTCACGTGAAGCAAAATTAATGGATAGGAATGACTAAAAAAAGAAAAAAATTGGCATTTTCTAATACAGTTTTATTTTAATATAAAAAACAATACCTTTTTATACTTCGATATAAAAAGGTATTGTTGTATAGCGATTGCCAAACGGAAAGTTATGTTTGCTATGGTTTCGTTACGGTCACTTTCTTTGAAATACTCCCTTTTTCGGTTTGCAGTGTGATAATGTACATACCACTTGGCAGATGTCGGGTTTCTATTTGAATGATATTTTCACCTGCACTATAATGGTTTGGTGACAGGTGTTTTACTTTTTGACCGATAGCATTATGTAAATAAATACTAAGCTGTTCCGACTGTTTTAAATTAAAATTGAGATTGAAGTAATCTTTTACGGGATTGGGATTTATACTCATGTTGCTTACCGGAATCGGTGAATCTATACTTACAGGAAGGCAGCCTTCGCGCGGATTCATAAATACGGTGTATCCTTGGTTGGTGTTGAGTCCGGTGCATAATGAATCAAATTCGGTAGCAGCGTCGGTGATGAGTGGAGCAATATAATAGGTGATCCCTGAACCGTCACCGGATATTTGTACGGAATCACCAAAAATAGCTTGCCCGTTGACTTCCCAATAGTTAGCAAAATTGGGGTCATCGTTTGGTATTTGGTCATCAGGAAGTCCGCCTGCGGGTACAGCAGATTGATCGAGCGGGTCGTCTAATATCCATATTCCCCATGCGATATTGCCCAAACCTCTTGCGGGGTCAGTAATTGGATTAGCAGTTCTTAGATTTAGGGTAGAATCTATGCAGAGTTCTATATCAGGACTGACAATAGTGCCGCCTGATACAGCTAATTTTATATCCAATCGCACCGTCTCCTCTGCCCCAAAATCGCCACCCATTGCCAATATATTTCCGTCTTGGTCGGCTATGGTATATGAGCCGTCTCCATTCTCACAACACATTCCGTCTCCCCAATCATCAAAGATACGAAACTCGTAACAACCTGTGCTAATCAATCTGTCTCCTACCTCAGGGTCAGGTGCAGGATATGTTACTGTATATGATGTATTATTATCATATCCTGCCCCGATACAAACACCTGTTAAATCATCGTATTCAATAGTTCTTTGCCCCGCTGTGGCATTGGTATTACCGCCGGTTGAGTTACCCGACAGACCACTGATATTCCATTTTGTTTCACAGCCAAAGTTATCCGTAAGTACAGTAATGACCAACTGCTCCACACAGTGCGGTTTGGCTTTTGTCACAGTTTTGGTAAAACTACTAGCATCAGGCGTGCCATTAACATCCTCTATCGTTACCGTTACCTCAGTTGCTGTTTCAAGTGCAGTACCGAGTACCAGTGTGGTAACTTCGTTGGGTGCTATACTGCCACTCCATGATATAGTATCCGTTTCCGTATTTGTCGAAACGATAAATGTAGCGGTGCTGATGGTGTCCGTACCTGTATTGACGAGCAAGAGTTCGGGGTCTAAGGTTCCGCAAAATACATCAGTTGTAAGGTCTATGATAGTGAAGTCATTGGCAGTAGTGGCAGGTGTACACCTATTGTGTACAATGTACATATCTTGTACTGTGGGATAGCCTGCGGTATATAAATCCGTTGTACTGGTATCAGCGGCACATATCGCTATGACGGTCGGCAAATCGGTAATACCATAATCGGCAGCTACATTTTCTGCATTATCAATAATCGGATATGAAGTACCATCTGTCCAGTCTCCTTCAGTATATAATCCCATACCTTGCAATTCAGCCATATCGGTAAGGGTATCGGTTTCCAATAGTAAAAATACCATTTCGTCTGTGCCATTCTCGCCATAAGCATCATTGGCAAGGTTCATATTTTGTGTCTCGTGAAAATCCCAACACTCCACACAGTCAGCCTCAGCAAAGTGAATGACAACTGTTTTACCCTGACTGAGGTAGGTGTATAGATGGTGCGTCTCATTATTAATATCGGTCAGCGTAAAGTCGGGTGCTACTTGTGCTTTAAGGTTGAAAAATGAAATAGATAAAAAAAGAATAGGTAAAATATACTTCATAAGTATAATGACTGAATTAGTGAATGATTGAATTAGTGAATGAATGAGTCACTGTTTTCCAATTAGTTAGTAAAAAGAGTATGTTTGTTTTTATAAAAAAATCCTTGATTCGTGATTTGTAGATTTGTATGTATTCGTATATTTTTTTTATTAAAAAAGATAAATCGTGAATAAATGGATACTCCTAAAAAATGACTGCAAAACAACAAAAATTATTCCGCTTAGTCGTGCTTTTTATAGTCATTTTTGTGATTGGTCACAATAAAATGATGTTACTGTAACGCCTGTTTTCAGTTATACGCTGCTAAGGAGGTGAGAAAAAGGAAGGAAGAAAGTGAAGAGCGCATCATTTAATATATTATATTTAAAAATTATTTAAATTTTAATAATACAAAAAATACACAATGTCAAATAGGCGAAATATTTTTTTATTTTATTAATTATCAAATTATTATAAATAAAAATATTTTACCTGCGTATTATCGACACTTTTACATTACTTTTCAATATTCAATGATATTCAGTTCTTTCAATTTAAAAAAACTTTTAGCGGTGGCTTCTGCATCAGCAAAGGCATCATGGGCATCGCCGAAGTCTTCTCCAAATAGTTTTTGGTGCAATTCGGTGAGGGTAGGCCACTTGTAGCCGTAGCGATTGGGTATTGCACAGTAGTTGGTGGAGAGTTCTTTGGTGCATAAGCGTTTGGTGCTGAACAACTTATGTTCAATGGATTTGCGTACCAATTCCGCACCAATGATTTTTTCATCAAAGCTCATATTGTGTGCGATGATGTATTCTGCATTGGCAACATCATTGACAAAAAGTTGTAGTATTTCAGCCAAATCTTCGCCTTCCGCAGCCGCCCGCTCGGTAGTGATGCCATGCACTTTCGCTGCACCATGCGGAATGCGATAGCCTTCGGGTTTGATAATGTGGCTGTGCTTGTTGATAAGATTGCCTTCTGCATCGTGGTTGAGCCATGCGACCTGCACCATGCGGGGCCAATTATTGACGGCAGTGACGGGGGCTTTCCAGTCAGTAGGTAATCCGGTGGTTTCGGTATCGAAAGTCAGGTACATTAATATAGTGTGTGGTGTATGTCTAATTTTTTTTCAAAGTTAGCTTTTATTTTGGTTTTTTCAAAACTTAGCTCAAGTTGAATATCTAACACTACCTTTGGAATTTTCCAAGTCGTTTATTTTCATACTACTATACATGGACTCAACTATGCGCCTAACTTTGCCCAAAGTGCCACAGTACGGGCTGTCTTTAGCTGCCTCTCGGCTCAGCCGAGATAAGGGAGCATCAGGTTGGCACGATACATACGCGATGTAAAGGTTTTTCAAACCTTTTCGGCAGCTAAAGACAGCCGCTACTAGGGGCAGTATTCCAAAAAACAAATTCCAAATTCCAACAATACATCTGATTTGAAGTTTGTTTTTTGAAATTTGGAATTTGTGATTTATTTTTTTGGAATTTCCCGATTTATTTTTTCACAAATACAGCTTTCATCATATCTGATTTTTTGATTTGGTTATAAAAATCAAACATGTCCTGATATTTTTCGGGTGGCAGGTCGTAGTTGTTGATGGTGAGATGACGTTGATAAATGAGTTGATTGCCGGATAGTTCACAAGTGCTTTGGTAAGTTCCAAAATCGGTTTGGAGTTCGACCTTTTCGGGCAGACTCTCCGCTACGTAGCCTTCCGGCAATTCAATTTCTATGCGGTCTTTGGAGCTTCTTCCTCGATGATTGACGATGCGTTGTTTGCGCTCTTCTTCCCTGTCGGGTACGCTGCGGTATTGGTGAATGACATTGGGGCGAATAAAGAGCCGCTTACCTTGTACGGTCGCTAATTTACGGACACTAAGGTCGTAATTGTATTCACAGCTTGGCGCATTTTCATCAAGTATAATTTCTTGTTTATCAATAGAAAAAGAAGGTAGTGCTTCTAAAGATTCCTGTAATTCATCTTTCAATTCTTTTTCAGAAAATGTATTTTTTGCACTTCTGTGCCAACTTTGCTGACTACCCGTTTTGGTACTGCGAACACTGATTTTCGCGCTGCCCGCTTCGTCCAATTTAACCTTAATGAGGGCATTACCTACATTATTTTCCGGGCTTGTTTTCGGGGTCTCAACGAGTTGACCGCCTTCGGGTGTGACAAGCAGGGCTTTGCGATTTTCAGTACCCGTACCAAGATAGCCGGAGGGTTGGTAAGAAGCAGTACACTCCAGCCATACATCTTCTTCCGGCACATAAAGTATCATGTGGTTAAAAGCAGAATGGACATAATCATTATCAATTTTTTCAGGATATTTTCCCGATTCGATAAGTGCAGTGTGGGCTTTAATGCCTGCCGCTTCCAACATGGCTTTCATATAATAACTCAATGCTTTACAATCGCCATATTTATTTTTTTCTACATATTCGGTATCAAAAGATTGCCAGCCGCCAATGCCCAATTGTACGCTCACATAGCGATTGGTTTCTCTTAAATATTTGTACAAAGCTGCAATTTTTTCCTTATTGGTGTTCAGGTCTTTGGTCAATGATTGAACCACTCGATACGTCTTTTCGGTAGGTATGCCGCGTCCTTCGTTGAGGTCGTACATAAACTTACCGAAAGACTGCCATGTGGACATATCGCCTTTTTGACCATCTATGGAAAACACCGTAGGAGAAACCCGAACCACCGGAAATATATCTGCCCGGGCAGGGGCATAAAGTTCTTGCCGGAGGGGTTTGAGGTCGGTGATTTGCCACTGATATACCTTTGCTCCACCTTCATTACTTTCTTCAAAATCAGGTTCAAAATTGGAAGACTGATAGCGAATATCCATATCTTCCGGTACTGCAATACGATACGACGACGCTTCCACCGCTACACCATAATCATTGAATTGAGGCGACCAATCAGGATAGCTCCTAATGCCACGAAAACTGACTTCGTACTCATATTCAACGGTATATGGATATTGAGAATGATTAATTTCTACATATTTCACTCTGTCATCTTCATAAATAGAAAAATCGGAAACCATGCTCCTATCCGTAATTTCTTTCTTACTGATTTTTCTGATAAATTTACCGCTAGCATCATACAGTCTGCCCGATATGCTTTCTATTTTTCGGAATTTATCGTAACCTATCGCCAATAGATTCAGATTGCTGTCATCATCCATCAGGGTAATGACGCGATGCTCTTTCAAGGTAGCTTTAGAAGGAGATTTGATGTCGTAATTCATCGAATAATCTCTAACCACAGCATCCGATTTTAAGAGTGATTTTGGAATATCGGTAACGGCATAATTCTGCTTTTGAGCAAAAGAACTCATTGCCAAAAAGCAACATATTTTTAATATAATTATTTTTTTCATTGATTTCAATTATTATATTGTTTTACTGTTATATTGTTTTATGGCTATATTGTTTCATTGTTCGTTGTATCGAAAAAATCAATAAAACAATATAGCCATACAACAATATAATTACGCTTTCTTTTTGAGAACAATCTGCTCGGCTTCTTTATCAAATATCATATCAAAAAACTCTTTCAGCGATTCGTATTCCTGTGGAAAGTAAATATTTTTTTTGAGCGATTCTTCGCAGCGAAGTTGCAGAATGTTATTTTTGGATTCTATCATATATAAATACTCGCCACTTTTATCGGGCAATACCAATTTCACGTTTTCGGGTTGTGTTTCTACCTCGTAGCCTTCGGGAATGGTGATATTGAGGATGTATTTTTCCGAATATGGGTGGGCAATATCAACCGGATAAGTGCGTTTTTCTGAAGTAAATGTACGTTCATCGGTGCGTTCCATGAGGAGTGGGTCGATATAGATAATATCCGGCGCAACAGTCACAGCATCAGCCACTTTGAGCTTGATGACTTCCGCAAAACGCTCCGGTTTTTTGGTGTTAAATTCGACTGATTCTACTTCAAAATCGTATAAATCACCCAATCTGTTTTCAATATAATCTTCCTCATCACTATCGTCCTGCTGCATACGTTGATACAAAGCCCTATAGCCCGTATAAACCCCTGTAAGTTCGGCAGTGGGTTCGTCGTCGTCAAGTTTGAGATTGATGTTTACAACTTCGGTAGTCTTAGCCGGTATAAGTGGTATCCATTCGTGCGTTTTTTGTTTGGGCTGCATCACCAAGCCCTCACCATTGAGGGAACTAGGAAACAACATACCAAAGGTCAGGTCTTTTTGAATGGCATCCAACAGGTAGTCTTTGCCGTCGATTTTGGCAAGTACCACAATATGATTAAACTGCTGTACGATAGGGTATATTTTCTGAATTTTACCATGTCCTCTTGTGGATATTCGTACCGGATAGGCTTCAATTCCGGCATCCTGCAAACAAGCCAGCAGACTAAGGTTGATGGCTGCACTGTTACCCGCTTTTTTCTCATAGACGGTATTCAGTTTTTTCTCATATACGTAATCGCTAAAACGCCCGTTCCAGTTATAGCTGTTTTGAATGAATTTGTATAATGCTTTGGCAATCTCCTCCTGTCCGGTGATACCCGATGTTGCCATTTCAGTATCTTTGAGTATTTTTTTGTGGTTCATTTTGTTTTTGACCTGCTTGCCGCCCGATTCATGTTCCCACCACAGCTTTATCAGGTTGGGCCAATCGTGCATGAAGCGTTCTTTTACCCCAGTATAAGGATTATTAAATACAGAGAGTTGAAACTTGATATTATTGAGGTAATCATTCATCGTCGTAATAAAAGGTTCTTCTTTTCGTGCATCTACATTTTTCATCACAAAACGATAACTTGTCGCATTATAATTACCTATTTTTCTATCCTTTTCGTCCTTTTCATCAAACTCTCTGTCGAGGTTGGTGACGACGGCATATTCCAGATATTCGGGTATCATAAAGCGGCATTCGCTGTGCCTTATTGGAATATCCTCTTGAAAATACCAATTGTCCAACACCACATAATTCTCAGATTGAAGGGTGTATTTGTATTCGATGACAGAACCGACCTGTACATCCGAAAAAGCAAAATTTTTGCGATATAAATCGCCCGTTACCTTTTCTTCAAATATTGTTTTTTTATCTACTTTGGTCACTTTACTGCCGTTGATGGTATGTGCTTTGAAGCCTGTAATTTTTTCCTTTTTATAATAAGGTATCGTTTCAGAGGCTCTGTCCACACCTTCTTTCGTCAGTATTTTTATGCGGATATGATAATCATAACTCGTAGGGTATTGGCGCGACAAATCCACTTCAATAGCAGCATAATGCCCCAATATAACAGCATCGGCTTCAGGGTCGGCTTCGTAGGTCGTCATATCTAAATCAGAGGGTCGGATATCCCCCCATTTCATCGGTAAACCCTGAGCGGTGGATTGAACGGTCAGGCATGTAATCAGATTGAGGATTAGAAAAATTCTAATGTAGGTAGTCGTTGAGAATTGCATTTTTATTTGTTGGTTAATGATAGTTAGTTAATCAGGTAATTGGTTGATTAGTTGAACAGGTAATCAGGATATTCAGAGCTAATTATGAATTAAAATAATTTTTACATTAATTTTATTTTTATTTAAAAATTATTTTAATACCAATACCAATTTGGTTTCTGTATAAAATCTTATCAACGTAAAGTTAGTAAAAAAAAGTTTCTTGTAAAACTTCTATTTCGATGAATATGAGCAAATAATCTACCAAACCAGTGAATTTTCAACTTCAAACTCAAATCAATTTTCAAGCTCAAATTTAAAATCACCTTCAACTTCAAAAGATTTTCTGTAATTTTACCATGTCGTCAGGCAATATCATCATGAAAGATTTATATACTACAATTTCTAATGCTACCACAGGAGAATTTAAAGACAGAGGCAGTAAGTTTTTGGCTTATGCTTATGCGGTATATAGTCCTGATGACATTAAAAATAAACTCAACATTGTCAAAAAACTACATCCCAAAGCACGACATCATTGTTTTTCATGGCGATTGGGTACAGACGGTACGCAGTTTCGTGCCAATGACGATGGCGAACCTTCCGGTACGGCGGGTCGTCCGATATTGGGGCAGATAGACAGCTTTGGTTTGACGAATGTATTGGTCGTTGTAGTGCGATATTTTGGCGGTACAAAATTAGGTGTACCCGGACTCATTAATGCCTACAAATCTAGCACCAAAGATGCCCTGCAACAAGCCCAAACCATCGAAAAAACCGTTGATAATATATATCGGCTTTCCTTTGCTTATGATATTATGAGTGACGTGATGAATTTCGTAAAAAAAATGAACCTGAATGTCCTCAAACAAGACTTTACAGAAACAGGTGTCATTGAGTTTGCAATACGACAATCGGAATCCGAAAATATATTGATACAAATTAAAAAAATAAAAGGACTGAAATGTGAATTAGTTAATTAGTTGAACAGGTAATTAGTTAATCGGGTAATCAGGTTTTTTAATATTATATTAAAAATTATTCACATTTAAAACATTCATTAAGCTAACCTGATTAACCATTCAACTAATTACCTGATTAACCAATTACCTGTTCAACCGATTAACTGATTACCCAATTAACTGATTACCCGTTCAACTGTTCAACTAAAAATGAATGAAGAAAACCAATAAACATACACCAACAAAGGCAGTTGTCAAAACCGCTACCACTCCCCCACCCTACGCTTACCTGTTCGGTATATTTCTGTTTGGTTTTTTGTTGTATGCCAATACGATTACGCATGATTATGTGTTGGATGACCCGATTATTACTATCGAAAATAAGTTTGTACAAAGAGGTTTCGGTGGCTTGGCGGATATATTTTCGCATGGCTATCTGTATGGTTTCAATGGCTCCAACGACCAATCGTATCGCCCCTTAGTGCTGGCAAATATGGCGATAGAAAAACAACTTTTTGGCAATAATCCTAGCATTCATCACCTCTTCAATGTCTTGATATACGCACTGTCCGGTGTGTTTTTATTTCTGTTTTTACGACAAATTTTTAAACAAAAAAATATCTGGCTGCCGCTTGCCATTACGCTGCTGTTTGTTGCACATCCCATTCATACAGAGGTCGTTGCAAATATAAAAGGTCGTGATGAGTTGCTGTCTTTTATGTTTGCGGTGCTGAGTTTGTATGCGCTGATGCGTCATGTATATACGCGAAATGCTTTGTGGCTATACGGAAGTGTGGTCTTTTATTTTTTGTGTGTGCTGTCCAAAGAAACGGGCTTGGCAGTGTTGGGTCTTGTGCCGTTTACCTTGTATTTTTTTACGAAAATTGAATTGAAAACCATCCTCTCCCGAACCGCTTTGTTTTTGCTTATGGCGGCGGTATATTTTTTCATTCGCAGCCTGGCAATGGACAACATGACCTTCGAGGCTGATATGCACGTTATTAATAATTCGTTGATGGGTGCAGCGAGCGTTTCGGAGCGATTGGCATCTACACTGGCTATACTTGGCAGATACCTTCAATTGCTGATTTTTCCACATCCTTTGAGTTATGATTATTCGTATAATCAAATCCCACTGACGGGTTGGGGGCATTGGCGAACACTGACGGCACTCGCGCTTTACGTAGGTCTGGCGGTGGTGGCTGTCATCGGTTTGCGGCGCAAATCTCCGGTGGCTTACGGCATTATTTGGTTTGTGGTGATGTTACTTTTGGTTGCCAATCTGCATCCGAAATTGATGGTCGGCGCAACGATGGCAGAGCGTTTTGTGTTCAGTTCTGCTTTGGGTTTTTGTATTGTTTTGGCGCATCTGTTGCACCACTATTTGAAGCCGCTTGAAACATTTGCTTCTGCAAAGACATTTCTCGTAATTATTGGCATTATTACGACCTTATATAGCATCAAAACCATTAGTCGGAATACGGTCTGGAAAAACGGTGAAACGCTCTACCTTTCGGGCTTAAAAACCGCACCGAACAGCGCACGCGCGCACAATCATATCGGGTCTTACCTGCTGAAAAAAGCGGAAGCTACGCAAGACCCAAATTTACGACATCAACTATTCACACAAGCCATTCCACATTTCGATAATGCTTTAAAAATATTACCCAACTATACCGAAGCCGGATACAATAAAGGCGTATGTTATTACAGCACCGGACAAACGGAAAAAGCCCGAAACGCATATCTGCAAGCCTTAGTCCATAACCCGAACAACACCAATGTACTCAACAATCTTGGTGTCATTTATTTTAATGAAAATAACTACGACAAGGCATTGGAATATTGGTTACGCATATTTGCCATTGATAAAAATAATGTCAATGCGCTAGGCAATATAGGTGCCATATATCAGAAAAAAGGCGAACTCGAAAAGGCATTAACTTACTATGAGCAAGCCATTCAAATCGGTGCCAACCGGAATGTACTGAATAATGCCATCAAAGCCTATCGCCAACTTGGACTGGAGGAAAAAGCAAGTGCTTTGGAAAGATTGAGATAAATTGAGACATCTTTAGGATACTGGATTTTGGAAATTCGGTAACTGGGATCTTCGGTTTTAAATCGTAAGTAATTGATTATCAGGTATTTTATTTTTATTAAAATTAAAAAGTATTTAATTAATTTAATTTTATAATTATTTGATGGTCTTACTTAAATATAGCCGTTTTTTAATTAATTAAAATTATTTTATAATTAATTCATTATTAAAAATAAATTAATTATAAATATTTTTTATTATAAATTTTAGACAAGTTTATCTGATTGGTTGATACTTCATACGGTATTAATTTTACACAAAATATAAGTGAGCCGTTTGGTAAACTTTTCAAGTTTGCTAAACGTGGGCAGGGTACTGAAATTTATAATTAGCTAAAAATCAGATTTCAAAAGTGTCAAAACTTTTATGATTTAGATGAACTTTCACGTTTCGCTAAAAAATATTTTAAATAATTAAAATTCATAAAAAACTGTTTATCAATATTTTATTTAGAAATAAAAAAAGTAATTTAATTTGGATTGAACTGTACTGACGACTTTAGCCGACCTGTGCGATTAAAATAGTAAGCGATGAAATTTCGCTTTATGTCGTTCAAGATGCGTTTCCCGATAGCTATCGGGACGACCCCGTTTGTAGCAAAAACCCAAGCAAAACCTATCAAGGTGCGTAGCACCGACACCGTTAAATGTACAAACAGTGCCGCTCCTACGGAGCTTAGGAAATTTTGGGGAACATTTTGCTACAAACAGGGGCGGTACTATGTACCTTTTTGGTCAAGCTAATTTTAATCGCACAGGTTGACTTTAGCCGTCAAGTGGCAATATTTCCCGCGACGGCTAAAGTCGTCGGTACGGGGCATTTTGCTCCAATTGTTATTTTTTAATTTTGTTTTTAGCGAAACGTGAATGAACTTGTCCAAATTTTATATTTTCAAATAATAGACTTGTTTGACCTTGATAATCAACGATTGGTAGTGCTATAAATGTAATGCTCAAACTTGCCTTGCATTTTGAAAATGCAAGGCAAGTCGCCATGAATTAGCATTACATCTAAAGGACTACCCAACGATTTAGATTAATTTTAATAAATAAAAATAAATTATTATAAATTAAATATTATTTTATAATTTATGTAAAAAAAACAATTTATATAAATATTTAAAATTATAAATAAAAAATATTTTTAATTTTAAATTAATTAAATTATTTTTAATTAATAAAACAATGATAATCAAACTATTTAAGGTTAAACAAGTCTAATTTTCAGGCTCTACGGTGAAAAGTATGGGTAAGCGTAAAGTCCGGCTATCAAAGCTATAAGGTTTTCGGAAACCTTATAGCTTTTAGGTCAATTCCGAAGTTAAATATGAAAGAGAATTTAACCGACCCACACTTTTTACCGTAGT
>CALIZI010000173.1 GCA_938028705.1 uncultured Saprospiraceae bacterium
CTTTTTCCAGAAATTCGGATAAGTCCGAGATAATATCTATATTTGTATTAATCATTTTGGTTAGATTAGCTTAATTATATATTTTGACAATGCTAATCTAACCTTTTTTTTGATAATTTTCCGCTTAAGGAAATGACATTAGAGTTAGAAGTACGCATTACGGCTTTTCACATTCGCAAACCTGACAAGCCTCCAAAGTCTCAAAAGGCACAACACCTTCACATCCGCCCCAGATAAATTCTTTACAAATGCCCTCCGTTTGGTCGTAATAATAAATAGGAAATACGGCATCACAAGGACCAACTTCGGGAATTAAAGTACATGCATCCACTGCGGGCGGACATTCATCATCACAAGCTATTTGGCAAAGCATTAAGACGAAAAGGAAAAGGAGCGAAAATAAATAATTGAATTTCATATAAATATTTTTTTAAATGATATTTTGATGACAACATATTGAAATAAATAAAATGCACTTATACTTAACATGGGATATTTTTTTCCGAATTTGAGCTAAAACTCGTCTGACATTTAAATTTTGCTGAAAATATGAGAACATCGGTGAATTTTAGAAATGTCTGACGAGTTTTAGCCCAAATTCAAGAATGGATACTGACTATATTAAATAAAAATCGAGTATGACATTGCCAAGGTATTTTACAAATTAAAAACATTTTAAATAAAATAAAAAAACAAGTAATCCTGTTTACTAAATTTTTCGAGTTTAGTAAACATAAGTAAAGTACGAATATTAGTAATTACTTGCAAATCAGTGCGTTGCTTACATTTACTAAACTCTTTGAAGTGAGGTACGTCCAAGTTTACCCAAGATGTCAGACACTTTCAAAGTGTCTGACATCTTGGGCAGACATTACATTACATTATTGTTTTATAAATTTTTTAACCGACAATTCATTACCTTTTTGTACAGCACAGAAATAAATACCGTTTGAGAATTGTTGAATATCAAGTTGTGTATTTTGATTGATATTTTGATGATGCAAGGTACGCCCAAGTACATCATATACCCTCAATGTAGCGGCTTGCCCTTGCGGGTGAATGTAGCGAATATTCAGCACATCTTCAGCCGGATTGGGATAGAGGGTAAACGTAAAATCGGGCGCATCGGGTACAGGATTGGAGGTGAGCAATTGACTATCGGAATACAGCGCAAGTCCACCTCTTTTGTTGCCAATGAGATATTCTAACAAACCATCATTATTAATATCTGCAACATCCAAGCGTGTACGTACACCTTGTACGATACCACCAAACAAACTATCGGCTTGGAAGAAAGGTGCGCCAACTGCTAGGCTATCTTCTATATTGATATACCGACGAATATTGCCGGGTTCGCTACCCGTAAACAAAACGTATTCGCCGTCTATTTCTATGACTGCCACATCGCAAAAACCCTCCGGGTAGCCGTATTCACGACTATCAATTTCACCAAAAAAAGCATCTATTTCGGTAAATACAGGACTGGTGGGTGTACCGACATTGCGCCAATAATTGATGTTACCATTCAACTCGCCAATGATGAGGTCGAGCAAACCATCGCGGTCAATATCCACAAGGTAAGGCGCGGCAAACTGCCCGATGTCTATTTGTCCACCGTCATCCGGCAGGGTTTCAAGGTCTCCAAAAACGGCGATACCATTGCCTGTATCCAAATTTTCATGATAGTACAACTTACCAAATTCCTCCCCGAATACCATATCCTTATCGCCGTCATTATCCAAATCTCCGAAGGTAATATTCATACCATGCAGGTTGAGTCCGGCAGGTAGATTGGTGTAATTATCACTGACGAGCGTATATTTTGGCATGTCAATCGTACCCGTATTTTCATACAGAAAAATAGAGCCGAGATGATTGCCGCCCGATTGATAATAGCCGTAACTACCGACCACTATATCCATCAAGCCATCGCTATTATGGTCAAAAAACGTAGGCGCAGAGCCTCTTCCCAAATCCACCATCTCCTCTACCAAAAAAGTATTTTTACGATATTCAAAAACGGGAAAGTCATTATCACCTGTATTTTCATAGTACCACGAACAAAGATAACTCTCCGAAATATTGCGTGCATTAGGTGCGGCGAGGAAATCTTTTTTACCGTCATTATTGACATCTACATGAAAAGTAGCGGGAAAAGTAGGAATATTAACCGGCGTAGTATTAGGTGGAAAATCGGTAAATTGACTATTTATCCAAGCGGTATCAGGATTGCCGCCGCCGTTGATACCCATGACGACATTCGTGAATGAAATATCGCCCAATACTAGCTCTTTATCGTCATCATTATCCATATCCAAAGTCAGCAAAGTAGAGCCGACATGTACACCTTCGTCTGCCGATTTGCCGATAAAATTAGCCAAACCCACACAACTATCCATACTCGGACTGAGTTCAAGGGCAATGGTCAGACCACTTTCGTAGAATCTGCCCCAACAATTGTCCACGAGTTCATATATCAGCGAATCGCATCCATAACCCAAGTCCTGCGATTGGTTTTCGTAATACTCTACCCAACCGCCGCCTATGCCAAAAGTCAGGATGTCGAGGTCGCCGTCATTATCAAGATCATCAATAGCAGGATAGTCCTCGCCTGTAATAAAAAGGTTGAGCGGAAAGCCGCTAAGTCCCGGATAATCAATGTAATCCACGATTTTTGTATAGGCAATTTTATCATTGTCATAATAGCCTTGATAAACGGTAATACCCGCCGGCACTTGGTTGTGAGCAAACAAATCCATAATGCCATCGCAATTAAAATCGCGCAGCAGCACCCAAGACCGCACAGGCGGAAAATCAATGGCATAATCGGGTGCAAAATGGTAGTCTATCTGGTCGGCTGTACCTTTATTCATAAAGTACATCGGTACATCCCCCGTTTTATCAAAAACAAAAAGGTCTTGAATACCATCATTATTGATATCGACTTCCGAAAATTGCGGATTATTGAAACCGCCCGTCAAGGCAAGGTCAAGTTTTTTGTTGTTTTCAAAGAAAGGAAGATTCTGTTGCTGCAAATTTTGAGCGTAGGAAAAAGTATAAATAAGAACAGCAATTAATATGAAATAAAGACGAATCATAGTTAATGTTTTTATAAAAAAATATCAATATAAGTAATGATAAAGACACGCCGATTATAGCTTATCACTTATCCGCAAAGTATCTATTTTGCAGGGCAAAATAGCTTTATTTATGATTTTTTACAAAAACAATACTTTTTTTAATACATTGCAGAGCTAAAATAACATTCAACTTAATTTTTGTATTAAAATTATTTTAATTTTAAAAATACATTGACAGCTATTCTCGGTTTGGATGTTTAACAATTTATAAAATTATGATTATCAATTGAATCCATGGTTGCACTGAAATAAGTAAAAAAACAAATAAACTATTTTTGTGTGTATAAAATGCTTAAATTTGTGTTGACAGATGTAGTATCATAAGACGTATCATTTATGTTCCATGCCAATGTAGTTAATGAGGATGCCCTTCTA
>CALIZI010000174.1 GCA_938028705.1 uncultured Saprospiraceae bacterium
TCGATTAAAATAGGGTACACTCGTCAGACGAATATTTTTATAGTAAACCACCGTTTGATTGCCTAAATATCCGATTTTAACAAAGGGATTCGTCAGACGAGTATCGCTTTTAGGCGCATCCTATTTTTCTCGAACACCACCTATTTTTTGAGCGAGTCAGAAACTTTCTTCAAATATTTTCTTCTGACAGTATCTAAAGGATTTATATTTGGATATTTCTTCTGTTCTTGGCGAATCTCGGAAAGGACTTCATTCCAATTAGGCATGGTTTAGTATTCTGAAATTAAAGTTGTGCGATCTGATGTTTCAAGAGGGGCGTGTTCGTCATACATAGAGAATTTTTTGAAGCTATCTCCTTCTTCTGTCCATTCAATATCTACAAGAAATGTATTATCATCAGATTGCATTATCCGTTTATAATCAGTGACATATTTATCTTCTGAATGAGGATGTTCAATATTTTCTTTTTTCGCATTCATTTAACAAAAATAATCATTTCTTACCAAAAAACAAAATTCTACTCTTCCAAAACCCCTTCCAAATGATGCCACCCAACGCCAAAATACTTTTTAGCATCTTTTATTTTATTTAAAATGACAGGATTACGCACAATATAATTTTCATTTTTCAACCCAATAATCATAGCGTTCTTAGGCGTGTGTGCATCTGAGATAAATTCAAAAACTTTTGTCGAGTAGCCAAAATATTCCAGTATCAAAGCGCGGATACCGTCCGTCACCATTTCCGCTTGTCGTTCCATGAAAATGCCGTGCTGAGTGAGGAAATTGAGGTCATTTTGTGTCTTGCTTTTTTCGATTTCACGACGAATTTGTTTATGACAACATGGCGCAACGACAATCAAGTCAGCTTGGGCTTCAATGCCTTTGGCAATCGCATCATCCGTAGCAGTATCGCAGGCGTGTAAGGCGATGAGGATGTTGGTGTGTTTTGCATCAAAATCTTCTATCGTACTTTGCGTAAATTTGAGTTTTGTGAAAGCTGATTTTTCGGAAATATCATTACATAAATTCACAAGGTCTTGACGATATTCTACGCCTGTAATTTCCGTATTGATGCCGAGCGAATGAGTCAGATAATCATACAAAGCAAAAGTCAGATAGCCCTTACCGCTACCCATATCTGCCACGCGGATGAGGTCGCGCTTAGGCAGTTTTTTCAGCCAAGTGGAGAGGATTTCAATATAACGATTGATTTGCCGATATTTGTCTTGTGTCGCTTTATAAACTTTAGCGTTTTTATCCGTAATTTTCAAGTGATGTAAATATGATTTTTCGGGAGAAATTAGTCGATGTTTTTGTTTGTCGTGATTCGTGGAAAGTAATTGAGTGTGAGTAGGTTTTGATTTTTTAAATGATGTAATATTATTTTTTTTATATTCAAATATATAATCAGATTCGAGCGTAAATAATGCCGAAAATTTGAAGCCCGACGAGAGCTGTTCCGATACCAGATTTAGCCCTTCTTTCAAGTCATAATTTTTAACCATATCGCGTCTGGCATAGCGATAAGTGAAACTCAGTTTTTCCTTTTTTTTAATAATAATTTTTTTAATAATAATCTTCTTCAATTCCTTTTCCTCACCTTTATAATTACTCAATGTCGATTTGACAAAGGTATGATTCGTCAGGCTGGCTTCGAATGACTGGATATATTGTTGAAGGTGACGCATATTGAATATATTAAGAGGACAAAATTAAGCATATTTAGATTTGCCGTAAAAGTAGTTGACACTTTTTCACGCAGAGGGTTCATCATCAAATCTCTGCGAACTCTGCGTTCTCTGCGTGATTACCCAATTTGAAGAGTCTATTACATCTCAAAAAAGTGTTCACCACATTTCTAAATATGCCCAAAGTTAAGATAAATTTGTATTTTTGAAAATGAATTGGATACCACCTAAAGATTGGCTCAAAATCAAAACTATAGACGCTCACACAGGCGGCGAACCCCTCCGCATTATCTTAGATGGTTTGCCCGAAATCAAAGGAAAAAATATACTCGAAAAACGCCGTTTTTTCCGCGAAAATTACGACCATATCCGCACCGGATTGATGTGGGAACCACGCGGACACGCCGACCAATACGGCGCAATCCTCACCGAAGCCACCACATCCGACGGTGATTTAGGCGTATTTTTTCTGCACAATGAAGGTTACAGTACCATGTGTGGTCACGCCATTATTGCCATTACAAAAACAGTTTTTGATACAAAAATAATTGAAAAAACAGGAGATACTCCGACATTAAAACTGGACACTCCCGCAGGTCGTGTAGTAGCTACAGCGTATCGGGAGAATGGAATTGTACATCGAGTTTCATTTATTAATGTGCCGTCTTTTGTTTACAAATTAAATCAAAAAATAGAAGTCGCGGGAATTGGTACAGTCGAATACGACATTGCTTTTGGCGGTGCATTTTATGTGTTTTGTAATGCGGATAAATTAGGCATTGGTTTGCAGCCAAAAGACCATAATCAGTTGATTGATTGGGGAAAACGCATCAAATACGCCATAATGGAAGCTATGCCGATAGTACATCCTTTCGAGGAAGATTTAGGTTTTTTGTACGGTACAATATTCATCGGAAAAGCAAATGACGAGACACACCACAGCCGCAATGTTTGTGTATTTGCTGAAGGTGAAGTGGATAGGTCGCCTACGGGAACGGGCGTAAGTGCGCGTGCTGCACTACATCATGTGCGAGGTGAGATTAGGGTAGGGGAGAGGATAACAATTGAGAGTATTCTCGGAACTTTGATGACCGTAGAAGTCACTGAAACTACGACATTCGGCAAACACAAAGCCGTCATTCCAAAGGTAACAGGCACAGCATCCATCACCGGACAACACGAATTTTATTTTGACCCCAACGACGACCTAGGCAAAGGATTTATTTTTCGGTGAAAACAACTCAAATTTTTGGGCAAGTTCATCTAAAGTATAAAAGTAGTTGATAGTTTTTTGAGTTGTAATAGACTCTTCAAATTGAGTAATCACGCAGAGAACGCAGAGTTCGCAGAGATTGGATGATTAGCCCTCTGCGAACTCTGCGCCCTCTGCGTGAAAAAGTGTCAACTACTTCGATAAACATGTCAATTTTTGTCAACTAATTTCGGGCATGACCAACACTACAACACTACAATACCACAACACTCCTAAACCTTCCTTCTCAATTTAAAATTTTGTCCTAAATATACACGCCTGACCACTTCATCGTCGGCGAGTTGTTCGGCAGTGCCATCACGTAGAATGCTGCCTTCAAACATCAGGTAAGCGCGGTCGGTAATGGAGAGGGTTTCCTGTACATTATGGTCGGTGATGAGGATGCCGATATTTTTTTCTTTGAGTGTAGAAACGATAGATTGGATGTCCTCCACAGCAATCGGGTCAATACCGGCAAAGGGTTCGTCGAGCAAGATAAAATTGGGGCTAACTGCCAGAGCGCGAGCGATTTCCGTACGCCTACGCTCACCGCCGGAGAGCGTATCACCTCTGCTTTTACGGACTTTTTCAAGGGTAAATTCGCTAATCAATGATTCGAGTTTTTCGCGTTGTTCGGCTTTTTTCAAGCGTGTCATTTCAAGAACGGCTTTGATATTGTCCTCCACACTGAGCTTGCGAAATACAGAAGGTTCTTGGGGCAGGTAGCCGATACCGCGTTGGGCACGTTTGTACATAGGTAGGGCAGTGATGTTTTCATTTTCCAAAAAAACATTGCCACTGAGTGGTTTGATAAAACCAACGGTCATATAAAAAGTGGTGGTCTTACCCGCACCATTCGGACCAAGCAAACCTACGATTTCACCTTGATTGACCTCTATACTCACGCCTTTGACAACGGTGCGTTTGCCATAGCGTTTGACCAGATTTTCTGCGCGTAATTTCATATTTGTATAAAAAACGAATTTTGGGAGTGATTATTTTGCTATCAAACAATTTCGTTTGGTATTATACCTCAACAGGTAAGCACGTTTGCTGCTTTGCTCTAAATAAGAATGGCGAATCAAAGTCTCGACCTTCCTTTGTCGCTCCAAAAACGGAGCTAATAATTTCTCTACACGACTTTCCATGACACCAATTCTCCGAGCCAGTTCCACGAAATCTGCTTGTGCGGCATGTCCTTGATTGCGATAGGCAATACTCTTAAAATCATCTGCAAACAAACCTTTGCTGAGTGCAAAGTCTGTATCCGCAACATGTAGTCGGGTATTAATCAAATCATACGCCGGACTGAGCAGATAATCACCCGTTGAAGTTTCGAGAACCGCAAAATTCTTCAAGTGTGCATCGCCATTGGAAAACAGAAAATTGAAGACCAATAATTTAAAATATTTCTCCATTTCAACACGCCATGCGGGTACGTATCGCTGTATCAAATATCCGATTTCCTCGTAGCTGTAATCATATTTAAAATTTCCTCCGGCAGTATCTTCGGTTTTTCCCGCAAGTGTCGCAAAATCTTCTACACCTCGTTTATAACCATTGGCTTGTATATCAAATCTTTTAGTGATGTATGCCGGTAAACCATCCTTAAAAAATACTAAAGCATTAGCCGCTGTGGGTATATCATAGACTTGTCGGGCGATTTGCATAGTGAGGTGTTCATTGGCAGGAATTTGTGTTGCCTTTTTCAAATCATGCGGTATCGGTTTGAGGATATATGTACCCTGTTCGTTCTCTTTTGCAAGGCGCAGACGGTTTTTATCCAGTACCAAACTCAATTTTTCCTGTACGCCGGATATGGAAATTCGCTTACGGTTTTCCGCAAATAATTCTGCCGTTATTTCGCTGTTTTGCGGAGATTCAAAAGGCAGAATATGGCTTACTTTCTTAGCATTGAAGACCTGTCGCAGACAGCCGGAACTGTATGTCTCAAATCCCTCTGCCAGTGTTCCGGGACAATATTTGATGTCTGGTTTCATGCTGAAAGACTTACCGTAATCGCTCCTACCGTATCAGAGTGTGCAGTAGCCAGCAACAATCCGAATCGGTCATTTTCATCAATTTGGAGCAAGCGATTTTGGAGGGCTTTGTTGGCTCCTTCACTCAACATATTATAAAAAAATGGAAATAAAAACGTGCTTCGATATTCCTGCTGTGTTTTTAATAAAGTCAAACTGATAGGTGGAGCTTCGCTACGAAAATAGTTGTCATCATAACGAAAAATATAGCTGTCTTGTGCTTGTTCTGTAAGTGTACCCGCTAATGTATTGTTACGATATACGGCTGCTTTTCTCATACTTTTTGTTCATTGTTTTTATACAATTTTTTTCACCTTTAGGGTCAATTCCATGCCTAAAATTTCCATTAATTGACTTAGCACTTGGAGTGAAGGATTACCCTGCCCGCGTTCCAATTTGTAAAGCGTATTGGTACTGATTTGGGCAAGTTCGGCGAGGTGTGGTTGGGTGATACCCAATTCTTTTCTGCGATTTTTAATGCTTGTACCGATTTGCTGAACTAACATTATAATGTGATTTTTGAGTAAAAATAAGGTTTATTTTTATAAAAATCAATAAAAATCACAAAATAATGTGATTTTTTGCCTGCAAGTATGAGAATTTTAAATTTGTTTTTTGGAATTTAAAATCACTTCACTTTCACCAGTATCAATTGTTCTCTATCTCCGCCCCGATTCATATTCATCACAATCGTATCGGCAGTGATTTTGGCGAGTTTGACGGCTTTTTCGATTTTCGTGCTGCCTTCGGCGGTGGTGAAAAGTTTGCCGTCGCTGCGTAGCCGGAATGTACCTTTTTCATTATCGCCTTCAAAGCGGGCAGCGTAGGTATTATCAACATTAAAAACAAAGCGGGCATTGGATGCTTTACGACCTGAATCTTTGCCACCTATTGTCCAACTCACACCTTGCCATGTACCGATAAGCAGGGGCGTTTTATCCTCCGATTGGCAAGAACAGATCATTAGAATAGTGAGTAAAATTACAATTAAGTATTTCATATTTTAAACAAATTTATATCCAATGAGTGAATTTGATAAGTTTATCTGATTGATTGACACTTCATACGATATTAATTTTACAAAAAATATAAGTAAGCCGTTTGGTAAACTTTTCAAGTTTGCTAAACGTGGGCAGGGTACTGAAATTTATAATTAGCTAAAAATCAGCACTTTACTTCTCCGATAGCTATCGGAGACCAAACTTTTTGAAGTTTAGCAAACGGAGTATTTAAATTTT
>CALIZI010000175.1 GCA_938028705.1 uncultured Saprospiraceae bacterium
TTCGCGTAGCGAAATGTCAAACTAATTACATTGTTAAAAAAGTTTCTTTACAAATTAAAATTAATGTAAAATATCAAATTTAAAATGTAAAAGTTGTAGGACGCAATACAAATACATTTTTTCGTATTTAATTGATTTTTAAATTATTATAAAATAAAAAACAAGAATATTTTATATACGTACTATCGACACTTTTACATTTTACATTTATTATTTTACATTTTACATTCCCAAAAAAGTTAAAAATTTTTTTTAACAGTGTATGTAGCATCTGACTTTCCGGTTTATTCCTATCACACTCGCTCAATGATGGTGGCTACACCCATGCCACCACCTACACACAAAGTGACCAATCCGGTGTTGAGGTCGCGTCTTTCGAGTTCGTCGAGCATAGTGCCGAGTAGCATGGCTCCGGTTGCGCCGAGTGGGTGTCCGAGTGCAATAGCTCCACCATTAACGTTGAGTATCTCGTCGGGAATATCCATGTCTTGTTGAAATTTGAGTACGGGCGATGCAAAAGCCTCGTTCATTTCCCACAGGTCAATATCTTTGGTGCTCATGCCTGCTTTTTGGAGAGCTTTTCGCGCAGCCGGTGCCGGACCTTGCAACATAATCGTAGGTTCGGCAGACGTGGCAGCAACGGATACGACACGCGCACGAGGGGTCAAGCCCATTGCTTTTCCTTTTGCCTGACTACCTATCAATAGCAAAGCCGCACCGTCCACGATGCCCGATGAATTTCCGGCAGTATGAACATGCATGATGCGTTCTATGGCAGGGTATTTATTGAGTGCAACGGCATCGAAACCGACCTCGCCTATCGCTTGAAAAGCAGGGGACAAACCGGCAAGTGTATCCATTGTGGTATCGGGGCGTAGGTGTTCGTCTTTTTCCAAAACCATTAAACCGTTTTGGTCTTTTACAGCAATAATCGACTTGTCAAAATAGCCCTTTTCTTGTGCCTCGTGGGCACGTTGTTGAGAGTGCAAAGCGTAGCTGTCAACAATCTCGCGACTAAAGCCTTCGATAGTTGCAATCAAATCGGCACCGATGCCTTGCGGCACAAATCCCACCGCAGCACTCACCGCAGGGTCGTACATCATCGCGCCGCCGTCCATACCCATCGGAACACGACTCATGCTCTCCACACCGCCTGCCACGACCATGTCTTCCCAACCGGAACGTATTTTCATGGCAGCTATATTGGCAGCTTCAAGACCGGAGGCACAGAAGCGGTTGATTTGTGTGCCGGGAACGCACTCATCCCAACCTGCATAGAGCAAAGCTGCCTTGGCGATGTCTGCTCCTTGCTCGTTGACAGGTGTGACACAACCGATGACGGTATCATCTATTTGTGTGGTGTCGAGTTGGTGGCGTTCGCGCAAGGCATTGAGTAGCGTTTTGAGCAGATCAATGGGCTTGACTTCGTGTAGGCTACCCGTTTTTTTACCGCGTCCGCGTGGGGTGCGTATGGCATCGTATATGTATGCTTCGATCATTTTTAATGTTTTGAATGCGAGGGTGCTGAAATGCGATAATGTGTTCACTTTTATTATCGCATTATCTCATTTCAACATTATAGCATTATTCAGCGAGGACGGAATTTACGGTTTTTGGTGGAAATATGGAAGTTTATTTTTTACGTCAATTCTTCTACTTTTTCTTTTAACCATTGTCTCTCAACAAAAGGTATTTCTGTAGCTAGGTCTTTTTTCAGTTTCTGGATTTGTTGGGCTTTTACGGGTTCTTGATGGATGATTTTCTTTTTTCTGTTGAGGATGCGTTTGAATAAATTGACGAAGTTGTTATAGGCTTCGCGCGAGGATTCTGACATTTTTTTATTGCGTGTGGACATGACGTAGTGTCGAATGGCATCCAACTTGTAATTTATCGGATGTCTATCTATATTTTCAATAGTTAAAGGTGCTCGTTCATAGTATATTTTAATGAAGAGTACTTTAAATCGAAGGTGATAGATAAAATCTTCTGTATTATTGATTTTTATAAGATAATCTTGTGCAGCATTATAATCTTTGATTTGAAAAGCTACTAAGGCATAGCAATAATTAAGAATATCGTCTTTTATATCAGGATTAAGTTGTGCTTGATATTGTTGTATAAAATTATTCACCCAATCTGTTTTATTGAGTCGTACAGTGGCATTATATACAATATTTACAAATTGATGGGTAGAAAAATACAGTCTAGTCGTCCAACAATTTAACTCTAAACCTAATTCGTACACTTCTTGTTTTTCTTGGATAAATTTGACTTTACCTATCTTGATAGCCTTTATACAATAGTTGATTAAAAGAGCAAAAAACTGCCTAATGTCTATAATATCAAAAAAAGCAAGGTTATTAAATATATATTTTTTTAGTTTGTAAAAATGTTGCTCCTTTCCTTCTTCTATCATGCAAAGTACAATATAATAAGCCCATATAATAGGAACCTCATCTTTAAGCTCCTTGTCAATATACTCTTTAATAGCTTTAATTAATGGATAGTTATGTTCGATTTTAAGAATTTGCTCACGGTTTTTTGCAGCGCAGTAATATCTAATTACTCTAGCTATAGCAGATTGCAATGAAACGTCAATAATTTTCTGAAGAATATGTGTTTTTGAACTTCGACTAGTCAATAATACATCCAAAAATATGTCTATTTCTACAATTTCAAATGTATTTTCATAATGCTGTATATCCCGATATGGTGACGCTGCCAACTCTTTTTTTGATTTTGTTAAAATAGCAGGAACAAATGGGTATAATTTCCTTTCAAGTAAAGCATCCATTAACAGTCGCTTTTCATGTATCTTATTTTCTTTAGATTTTTGCCAAATCAAAAACTCTTGTATTTGTGTAGTCAGTTGATTCATCACCTTACGAAGAATAGTGTCTTCTTTGGGCGAAAGTTCATTATTTTTTAATAAACTATCGGATATGCCTATATGTTTTGCTAATATTATTTTTGATATAGGTTTATTAGACCCTTTACCTCTGTTCATTAAACCTCGGTATAAATTAAGGACTTTTTCGGAATTATTATGGAAGGGAGAAGACAACCAAAGGTCAAATTGTTTCACCTCTTTTTTGTCTAATGTTCGGAGCAGCAATACTAATTTGGAATTATGAAGCTGTAAATTGTTAGACATTATGGAATTTGTTTTTTAAATATTAAAATTATTTTTTGCAAAAAACACTGATTAACAATTTTTTAAGTATAAATAAATAAAAATGTGTTTTGTTTTTTCAAAAAACACCGGAACAAAGCCTTGAAATTACACCTTTTTTCCGGCATTTACCAGTCCTATATTTGTACCAACAAAGAACGTAATGATATTTTGTTTTTTGTCACACTTTATTTTTTAATCAAAAATTTTACTATGAAAATTTTGAAAGCTTTTTTGTTAGCCTTTACCCTTACATTTACAATGAGCAATGTAAATGCCCAGCAGTCAATCTGTAGTACACCATTTAGCATGGTAGTCAAGCCTCTTACGCGTTCAACACCTCCCGGAGAAGCCTGTTTCGAGACAACAGTCACAAGTGACTCCCCTGCACTTTTATTCATTAAGGCTATAGGAAATCGTACGATTCCTATAACAACCGAGGAGGTAACTTCTTTTACGGCTATTGTTTGCACCGAGAGGTTTATTGGTATGTCGTATCCTTTCACAATAGAATGTGGTATAAATAACAGTAATGGTGACGCATTGTGTCGTGATAGTTGCATCATCGACATAGATGGCGAGTAAATTTGCTTTTCCAATTATCCACATTGCTCTATAGCTTATAATTACTCATGTAGTAAATTCATCAATACAAATATTAGCCTAAAAAACAAACGGTTTTTTCTATCGCTTATTTTTTTAGACTCAACCGAATTCATCCTATAAACATAACTGTTCCTGTCTGGTTAGGGGGTAGGGCAGTTATGTTGTTTTCTTTTTTATTTTCTAATATCAAATTTACGAAAACATCCAAACACTCACAATGCTGAGTCAAAATTAACTTACACGTCTTTTTTACATATACAACTACATGTTAGTTATATGAACGATGAA
The DNA here is from genome assembly GCA_938028705.1 of uncultured Saprospiraceae bacterium. Classification (GTDB taxonomy): domain Bacteria; phylum Bacteroidota; class Bacteroidia; order Chitinophagales; family Saprospiraceae; genus JAHDEO01. The sequence continues at coordinate 4,067 of CALIZI010000175.1, forward strand.
AACAAGGTTCTAAATAAGATCGAAAAACAAGCAAAGCACACAAAAAATGATGCAAAAATCCAACAACCAACTTGCAAATAAAGTGTGGCTTTAAATCCCTCGGGGCAGACCTTCTTGGTCTGCCCTTCTTCATTTCAAGCCAAACAGATGTTAAATATTTTAGACTTTGGACAGCGGAAATTGGGGAATTTGGAAATTCGGTAATCCCGATAACTATCGGGACTTTATTTTAGAATTTTATAAAAAATAATTATTTACATATTTTGTTTTAATAATAAAAAATAAAAGAATTGATAATCAATGCTTTATAAAATTAAACCTAATTTCCCAGTTCCCTAATTTCCCAGTTCCCTAATTCCCAGTTCCCTAATTCCCCAGTTCCCTAATTCCCCACACCAATAATTAAACTTTAAGTTCGGGGCAATACGCCCCTATGGCAGGATGTCAAATAGAGACACCAAGCCATACGCTCAGGAAAAAGTTCGTGAGTTTAAACGCCTTTACTCAGTTCCCGTTAATCCGAGT
>CALIZI010000176.1 GCA_938028705.1 uncultured Saprospiraceae bacterium
GAAGGGCTTATAGTCCTCGCTCATTGGCAATTGGCTCAACAGTTCTTCAAAGAACATGACATCCCCCCAGAAAAACTGGAGGAACTAATGGCTTTCTTGGAATAGGTAGTTATTTTTTTATCCGTAGTTTTCAAATAAAAAGATTTATTTTCTGAATATAAAAGTCTAATTATATTTTTAGAAATGTATAATATTTGCTTAACTCGACAATGTCATGTTTGATTTTTATTTAATGTAGTTGGCATTTTGCTCTTGAATTTGGGCTAAAACTTGTCAGACATTTAAACATTGCTGGAAAAATATGACATTGTCAAGTTATAACATTTAACCAAGCGATTATTTTTAAATTTTAATAAAATAAAAATGTATAAAATTAAATTTTAACAGAGATATAAAACGATTTTATAAATCGCCATTCACCTTAGAATGTCGTCTATTTGCGTGACGATTTACAAAATTGTTTTACGTTCACTACATTTTAAAAATAAAAATAATATATTCAAAAAAGGGCTTAGGTAAACGACATTATGTCAAGTTAGTTATAAGTTTTGGACTTTGGACAAAATGGGAATTAGTCTCGGCTCAGCCGAGAGGGAAATTCGGTTTAAAACCATAATTCATTGATAATCAGTTAAATAAATTTTATTAATAAAATAAAACATGCAATTAATTATTTTTTGTAAAAATCTAAAACAGAAGGGATTACCTAATTTCCTAATTCCCCAATTTCCTTTGTCCAAAGTCTAATATAAGTTGATAGTAATTAAATTACAAAACATAAACAAAAATGAGTAGAACATTAGCTAATCAATTTACCCAGCCTTACCCCCTAATTCTTATACTATTCCTGATTGGTCTTCTTATCATCAATGCTTGCAAGCCGGATGATGATGTAGAAGCATCGTGCGATTCCACTGTTTTACCGATAATAATGGCACACGGATTCTTAGCTTCGGGTGATACCTACGCCACACAATTTCAGCGATTTACAAGTAATAATTATTGCCCTGACAGATTATTTGCCTATGATTGGAACACCATAGAACAGGATAATGCAGAGGATATATTGGATGCTTTTATAGATGACGTACTCGCACAAACAGGCGCAACACAAGTCAATTTGGTCGGACATTCTGCCGGAAGCGGACTTGGTTACAGCTATCTGGCGGATGCGGACAGAGCAGCGAAGGTGGCACATTATGTAGAAGTCGGTAGTGGTGCCAATACCCAACCCGCCGGACCTGATGGCGAAATTCCGATGCTCAATATTTGGTCGGAAGATGATTTGATTGTTGCCGGAGGTGATGTCTCCGGTGCCGATAATCTCAAATTATCCGACGTGGATCATTATGAAGTGGCAACATCCGCCACGACTTTTGAAGCGATGTACGAGTTCTTCAATGACAAACCGCCAACAACAACTTCGATTGTGTCGGAGGAAGAAATACTTATCGCAGGACGTGCGGTCACGCTCGGAGAGAATAGTCCAATCGGTGGAGCTACTGTCAATATTTATGCTTTGGACGCAGCAACGGGCGCACGCAGCAACAGCGAAGCAGATGCCGTCCTGACGACAGATACTGACGGATATTGGTCAGGTTTTACAGCCCGACCCGATACGCATTATGAGTTTCACCTGATAGGTGCGAATGCTGACGACAGAGCTATTCACTATTACAGACAGCCTTTCGTACGCTCCAATTCGCTGGTTTATCTTCGGGGATTTCCATCGGCGAGTTCTTTGGCAGGTGTGCTGCTGTCAAATGTGCCGCAAGATGACAATCAGTCGGCATTGGCTGTATTTACGGCAAATCAGGCGGTACTTTTCGGGCGTGATGAGTTGTCGGTAGATGGATTCGATTTAGCGACCTCAGAGTATGCTGCTCCTGAAAAAACAAATATTGCCTTCTTTCTATACGATGACGGTAACAACCAAACAGACGGCAATACTCATGCTGTTTTTAATTTATTACCGGCATTCCTGATTGGTATTGATTACTATATACCTACGATTGAACCCGCATCCATAGAAGTCAAATTTAATGGTAAAGTGATGCGTGTTCCCAACCTCAAATCCGAAACTGACGGAACGATGGTGGTGGTTTTTGATTAGTGTTGTAACACTGTCAAGCTGACCGGAAACTCGTACAGGCGATTTCAATCGCCATGTCGTAATAATAAAAACTTATAACCACATGGCGACTGAAGTCGCCTGTACGGTATTCGCAGTCAGTTTGTAAAGCATCATCGTTTTTTTGTAAAACACAGAAAAACAGATATATTTGTGCACGTGATGTGTAACTTCAGAGAGATTGACTTTTCGGAATTGGATTCTTTTGGACAACATATCTCACAAAAAAATAAAAGTAAAGTTCTATGTGTATTTTAAAGAAAATTTAAGAATGATTAACCAAGAAGATATATTAGCTAATATTCAATTAGAAAACTGGAAACCTATACTGGATTTTTTGTATGACAAACGTGAAGATATTGTCTCGAAAATACCTTCTTATCTTTGAATTATTCTAATCACTCTCAAAGACAATATTTTATGAGTACAATAGAATTGAAAACACAAATTCATGAGTATGTAGAGCAATTACAAGATGACAATTTTGTACAGGCAATACACGCCATGTTAGATACTTATGTAGCGAAACAGCAAGACACGATTATAGGATATGATGTAAACGGTCATCCCAAGTATGCTTCTGAAATGCAAAAAAAATATGAAGAAGGTGTGGAAGAAATAAAAAAGGGCGAAGGTAAAACACTTGAAGAAATGAAAGCTAAGTACAGTTCTTGATATTTCACATAGCCGACAAGACCCACAAAAACTAATTGAAACTTACATCATAAAACCTTCGCTCATATGTATTAAGCGGTGAAAAATGTAAAATCCCGTCATTCGTCGGGACAAGTTGTAAAACACAAAATGTAAAAGTGTCGATAGTACATGAAGTTATTTATTTTTAAATTGCTATATGTTTAAAAATATGAAAATCAACTTATTGTTAAAAAACAT
>CALIZI010000177.1 GCA_938028705.1 uncultured Saprospiraceae bacterium
AAAACGCAAAGTATTGTTGTTGTCTTTCACGCAGAGGGCGCAGAGAACGCAGAGTATTGATTATCAGCCCTCTGCGTTCTCTGCGAACTCTGCGTGAAACAATTAATAAAAATAAAAATGCGACAATTTGAGATACACCCCCCCAAAGTCCAATATGATGTAGTGTTTTGTTTTTGATACGCTCGCTCTAAATCACCAATCACCAAATTTAAAAAATACAAAAAAATAAGCTATTTTTGCAAAAAATGTAATTCCTTACCACAAAGAACACATCTTAAAAATTCTTGTGTTCTCTTACGTTAATTCGACCTTTGTGTCTTTAGTGTGCTTAGTGGTAGTCGCAAAAAATAAGAATACATGGCAAATATAGATTTGGTAATGCCCAAAATGGGCGAGAGTATCATGGAGGCAACCATTCTGAAATGGAATAAAGCCCTAGGCGATACCATTGAAATGGATGAAACCATTTTGGAAATTGCTACCGATAAAGTAGATACCGAAGTACCGTCTCCAGTGGATGGTGTGTTGGCAGAAATCAAATATCAGGAAGGCGATGTAGTGGCGGTTGGTGAAGTGATTGCGGTGATTAGTACGGAAGGTGAAGCGGTAGAAGCTACCCCTGCGCCTGCGGTAGTCGAAGAGGTCAGACACGAAGCTCCCGTACCCCTTGCACCTGCCCCACAGGTGGCAGTACAAGCTACCAATGGTCAACATCATGCACCCGCTACGGCAACTTTGGCTGTGGCGGCAGGTACTCGTTTTTACTCGCCATTGGTCAAAAATATTGCTCAAAAAGAAGGTATTGGTATGGCTGAGTTGGAGACCGTTCCCGGCACAGGGCGAGAAGGACGAGTTACCAAAAAAGACATCCTCACCTACATCAACGGACGTACAGGCGCACCTGCGACTATCGTTTCGCCTATCCCTCAATCTGTGTCCGTACCTACCATGCCAAGCGTGGCAGCAGCACCCGTTCCGATGGCAGCGAGTATCAACGGCGATGTCGAAATCATCGAAATGGACCGTATGCGAAAACTCATCGCTGACCACATGGTGCGTTCCAAACAAACTTCTCCGCACGTCACGTCTTACGTAGAAGCAGACGTTACAAATTTATTTAATTGGAGAAAAAAAATCAAAACATCATTTCAAGAAAAATACGGCGAAAAGATTACCTTCACGCCCATATTTGTAGAGGCAGTAGCCAAGGCAATCAATGATTTTCCGATGATAAATGTATCGGTAGAAGGCGATAAAATTTTACGAAAAAAGAACATCAATGTCGGTATGGCAGCCGCTTTGCCGAGTGGCAATCTGATAGTTCCGGTCATCAAAAATGCCGACCACTTGAGTCTTTTAGGTATCACCAAATCAGTCAATGACTTTGCCACCCGCGCACGCGCCGGCAAACTCAAACCCGACGAGATACAAGGCGGTACATTCACGCTTACCAATGTCGGTACATTCGGCAATGTCATGGGCGCACCCATTATCAATCAGCCACAAGTCGCGATTTTGGCTACGGGCGCAATACGCAAAAAACCCGCCGTCATAGAAACCGAATACGGTGATGTCATCGCAGTACGACAAATGATGTTCCTCTCACTCTCCTACGACCATCGCGTGGTGGACGGCTTTTTGGGTGGGTCATTCTTACGCAAAGTAGCCGACTACTTAGAGGCATTTGATGTAAATAGAGAAGTGTAGAGGTCAGCAGTTAATCAGTCCGCAGTCCACAGTTTTAATATAAAATTGACGCTTGGTAATAGTTGCGGACAGCGGACAGACCAACGGCGGACTTTACATAATGTAAGTTTTATGCTAATTTTAACATCCAAAAAGCTATCTAATCGTAAAACAACACTATATTGGTACGATATTTTTAGTTAGAAAAAAATATTAAAAAAATATTCGTATTATTATACGAATTATGGGTGCAGGACAAATTTTCAATCTACCCCGTACCGACGACTTTAGCCGTCGCGGGAAATGTCGGGTCACTTGACGGCTAAAGTCGTCAGTACAGTATCATTTCAACGTAAAATTAAAAATTTATCCTACACCCAAATTATTACTCGTTGATTATTTGCATTTGTTCATTTTTTATGCTCAATTTTTGTATTTTTATTTTAAATTATTTATAAAATATTAATTAATAATACATTTAATAAAATTAATTTTTATTTTAAAAAATATTTTTATTTATAATTATTTTAATACAAAAATTAAATTGAATCAAACAAAAAATAGAATGAATAGCCGGTCGTTAATCACGATTTACTAATTACTAATCACTAATCACGACAATGAAACGGCAACAAATTATACTAACATTTCTCTTAGTCCTTAGTGCCTGTGTTTGCGCTATCGGTCAAATCAGTCCGAAAGAATCCAGAGCTCGCGGAGAAATGTATTTTCTTTACGAAAAATACCACGAAGCCCTGCCGCTTTTGCTCAAAGCACAAACCTACAATCCAAAAAATAATGACTTGAAATACATGCTCGGCGTGTGTTATGTCAATGTCAATCGTCCTGATGCGGCGGAGGATTATCTTCGTTTTGCGATAGCGGATAAAAAACCTCGTCCAGAGTCTTTTTATTACTTGGCAAAGTCTCTGCACGACCAACAAAAATTTGGAGAAGCCTCCAAATATTATAAACAATACTTGGGTGCTAATGCCAAAGAAAAAAACAGGGATGAGGTATTGCACCAATTAGTCAAAGAAAATATCCAGCGCTGTGCATTGGCTGACAAGATGAGGTTCAAAGAGCAACTCGCTTTTGTAGAACAAATCGCTGATATTTCTACAAAAGATGATGAATTTGCGCCTATCGTAAGTCCACGCCAGCCCAATACCTTATATTACACTGCGCTTCGCAGAGGTAATAAAGGCGGGCTTCGCAATGCACAAGGTAAATTTGATACCCTTGCCGGAAAGCCGCGTGCTGATATTTATGTCGTGCATTCTGCCAGAGGAGAATGGAGCGAACCCGTACCTTTGGGTATGCGATACAACAGTCGGCAAAATGATATGCTCGCCGATTTTTCGGGTAAAGGTGATGTGGCTTTAATTTATAGAAGCTATACAATGGACAAAGGCAATATGTATATGGGCGAGTTTTCGGACGATGAAGAAGCCCTGCCATTAATCAAAATGCCCAAGCCCGTAACGACTAAAAACTGGGAAGGCAATGGCTATTTTTATAAAGATAATGTCTTGTTTTTTGCGAGTGACCGCGAGGGTGGTTATGGTGGAAAAGATCTGTATTACAGCATGAGAGATGACGAAACAGGCAGGTGGTCGCCTCCGGTCAATTTAGGTGCGGATGTCAACTCTGAGTACGATGAAGATACGCCTTTCTTATCGAAGGATGGCAACACTTTGTACTTTAGTTCCAATACGGTTGACGGCATCGGTGGTTATGATATTTTCAAAGCACAATTTTCCAGCTCTACATTCAGCTGGGAAAGCCCCGTCAATCTAGGTATGCCTATCAACTCTCCCGGCGATGACCTCTATTTCAGACTGGATAAAGCCGGATTGCAAGCCCATTTTTCATCCAACAGAGCAGGTGGTATGGGCGGACAAGACATTTATATTGCTTATTTTAATAATTATCAAAAAGAGCAAACTGCATCTGCGCGAACTGTCGCATTTTATGAAGCGGAAGTTTTGAATAAGCCGGAAAAAGAAATCGCAGAACCAGAGAAAAAAACCCCAACCATCACAGCCGCAGAGGAGATTCGGACTTACCAGTTCAGCCCTGTTTTTTATAATAATAATGACCAGAAATTTTCGCCCTCAGCCAGTATGGATATGAACCAACTGGCAACGATTATGACCAAATATCCGAAGTTGATGCTCGAACTGACTGCACATACGGACGATAGCGGACTGGCAGCCAATAACCTTTATTTTTCTGCCAAGCGAGGCGAGGTCGTTGCCAAATATCTGACCGACAGAGGTGTATCCGGTGACCGTATTTTGGTCAAAGGTTGTGGCAGCAATTATCCGCAAGCCTTGAACAAAAAACCGGACGGTACGCCCAATGCACAAGGCAGAACGCTGAATCGTCGCGTCACGATTCGGGTGTTTAATACCGAAAATACGCCCGTTATGGTAGAAGCGGCTAATGCGGCAATCAGCCCCGCCTTCAAAGCCAATGACATCAGCACTTACGAACAAGCCATCAAGGGGCTGTCCTATAAAGTACAAATCAAAAGAACGCGCCAGCGCTTTGAAGACCCCATATTGGCAAGCTACAAACATACCATGATAGAAAGCTCCGCAGCTTCACCTCATTTGCTCTACACCACAGCACTCGAAAAGCGGTTTTCTTCGGCAGAAAGAGTACGCTTGCAACTGGTACAAAGCGGTTTTGAAGAAGCACTTGTCATTCCTTATATTGATGGTATGCGGGCTTCAAAAGAAGAAATTGAACAGTATGTAGAGACTTATCCTGACTTGCGTTATTATCTTGAAGCTATTGGTAAACAGGCGAATAATAGTAATGAGTAGAGAGTGGAGAGTGGAGAGTGGAGAGTAGAGAGTGGAGAGTAATTACATTGCAAAATTATAATGTATAAAAAGAGCCGTTGAATGTTGTTCAACGGCTCTTTTTAATTGAAATTTAGAGTATTTTTAAACTACAAAATCCAAAAGGTATCACGGAAACCAACCTTCCATTCCCTGACACCCTGAAGTAGTCCAATGAAATCCATAACCTTTTGAGTAAAAGTATCCACAAGGACATACATGTTGGTTCATAGATTGTATAAGAGCAGCACATGCAAGACCGGCAGCATCGCCCCTAACTTTACTAACAACATAGCATCCAGCCCAAGACATCCAAGATGCTGTATCTGTTGAAAAATATATGTCAATACTAGAATAGCCATATACTATTTTATCTTCATTACATCTATCGGTTATCGTAATTTCTTCCATAGTCTCCATATCCAATACCTTGTTAATCCATTCTGGTTTTATCTCTCCTTCTTTAACCAGTCTATTCATTTCATTAAATCCCTCTAAGAGTTCATCAAATAGTTGTGGCTCTATTCCTAATTTGTAAGGATCTTTTTCAGTAAGTACAAAAGAACCATTCTGTTCAATAATATAATCACCAAGTACCTTTTCACCTTTCTTATAATCTGTAATTAGCGACTGTTCCAATTTTCCTTGCTCACAAGAGGTCATAAAAACAGCTACCATCAATACAGCGACTAAGCTGAATAAAATGGATTTTACTTTTAAAATATTCATAATCATTGATTTAAAAATGTTAATAAAAAAATTATTTTAAAAAAATAAAGTAATGAGTTCATTTACTTCAAGTTTAATCATCATTATTTTTGTCGTTTTGTGATGATGCAAAGATGTAGGATATGAATGAGCAATATTGGGTAATAATGGGTAACATTGGGTAACATTGGGTAAAATTGAGTAATATGTAAGAAGTCAGTTGAAGTTGAGTCTAAGGTTAATATTGAAATTGAAGTTGAGGTTGAAGTTAAAATTGAGGTTGAGGTTGAGGTTGAAGTTAATTTTTCATTTCCCCAAAATCTCAAAAGTCTCTTCCAGTCTCACGCCGCGCTCATCTACTAATGTAAGGCGGTACATGTCTGCTTTGGGATTAAGTTCCAGTTCGTGAAAAGTCTCTGTCATACCGATATATTCATTATTTAAGTGCCAATATATTTTCGTATCCGGGCTACGATGCGCGACACTGAAAATCACGCGACTTGGCATACCGTCAAGATCTTTCGGAACATAAATTTTTGATTGCGGTTTAGGATAAATCAACTGCATCGGGCTATCTTTTCCTGCCTGTACAGTTTGCAAACAATCTTCTCTGTAAGGCGGCAACACACGATAATCAGGATGTTTCTTTTTATAATAAAATTCCTCTAAAGGCGGCAATACAAACCAATTTTCGTGTCTCATATTCGCAGGATACTCACAATCGCCTGTCACTCTAAATTCCTGATTATCATCCAAATGCACCACCTGATGATACGGACAAGCCGCCACCTCCACACCTCGCGCCGGAGTCCAAAGGCTATCCGCCGCTTCGCAATGCGGCAAGGCACGATAGCCGCTTTTTGTACACACTTCCAATTGTGCCATATCGTCATACGGTTGTTCAAACCAACCACCCGTTGGCAATACATCAAACAAATCAAACAAAACCGGAGCTGCTGTCGCCACACCTGTCAACCCTGCCCTGCCTTCGCCGTCGGCATTCCCTACCCATATACCTGCCACATAGCGCGGAGTCACACCCACCGCCCAAGCATCCCGAAAACCAAAACTTGTTCCCGTTTTCCATGCAATCCGCTTCGACGATTCATACAGTTGCCATGCCCCCGAAGAAGTCGGACGCTCCACCTCGCGCATCGTTTCAAAAGTCTCGTAAATTGCGCCTGTACTCAAGTGTTGTGGTGTTTTCGTGTTGTCGTGTTGTCGTGTTGTAGTGATGTTTTTGTTGTATATGTAATTTAATGGTCGCCAGTCGTTTGAGTCATATTTTCCATTTAAATCGTAATGGTGATTGAGGGTGCGTGCCATACAGGTGTAGGCATTCGTGACATCCCAAAGGGTGACTTCTGCACCGCCAAGTATGAGCGTGAGACCATAATGCGAAGCAGGCTGATTGAGGGTCGAAAAGCCCATTTTTTGCAAACCAAAATGATATTTTTCCAAACCATATTGCCCCAACATTCGCACCGTAGGCACATTGAGCGAGCGGATAATCGCCTTGCGTGCCGTCACTGCCCCATCGTAAGTTTCATGAAAATTGACCGGACGATAACCGGACATATTGGTAGGAATATCAGGCACAAGACTTTGCGGTAGCAACTCGCCTTCGTCCAACATCATAGCATACAAAAAAGGTTTCAAAATACTCCCCGAACTGCGCGGTGCCGTCACCACATCCACCTCGTGTCCATGCTCGGCATTGTCCTGTCTAAAAATATTTCCGATGTAAGCCACCACATTCCCTGTTTCTACCTCTACGATGACTGCCGCTAAGTTGTGAACGCCATTAGCTTTCAGTTGCTCGTGGTGTTTATTTAAGGTGCGGTTGGCGAAGGTTTGCAAATTGCGGTCGAGGGTAGTTCGCAGTCGGGTTATCGTATTTTTTTTGTGTAAAAAATGTTCTGTAAAAGCCCTGTCTAATAAGTGCGGTGCAAGGCGTGGAAGTGGGTGGGGTTTGTCGGGCAGAGCTTCCAATTTGGCGAGTTCGCAAGTGAGTGAGTCAATTTTTTCTTGTACTAATAGTTTGTCTAACAGCCGGTTACGCTTATTGATTAATGCCTGACGATTGCGTCCGGGATGAATCAGCGCAGGACTATTGGGCAGCACCGCCAAAGTTGCCGCCTCCGACCACGACAGCAAATCAGGACGCTTGCCGTAGTACCGCCACGATGCTGCGTCCAAGCCGACCACATTGCCCCCAAAAGGCGCATTGGAAGCATACAAAGCTAGTATTTCTGCCTTAGTATCGCGCAGTTCCAAGCGTGTAGCCAATACCGCTTCAATGGCTTTTTGCCAGAGGTTACGCGGCTTACCTTTGCGCGACATTCGCAGTACCTGCATCGTAAGCGTACTGCCTCCACGCACGATGCGTCCGTTACTGATATTTTGCTCAATTGCCTTAGCAATACCAAGCGGATCAATACCCGGATGCCGGAAAAAACGCTTATCCTCAAAAGTCGTAATCGCAGCAATAAATTTATCGGGAATCGCTTCGTTGTAAGGGAATCGCCACTGCCCGTCAGCAGCAATACGTGCGCCAAGCAAATTGCCCTCGGCATCTTCGAGTACCATGCAGGTAGGGTCGGTAAACAAGTAGCGTGGCAAACAGAAAATATACCACAAGATGAGTAGGAACAAGACGATGAGCGTCTTTTTTCTATGGGTGTTAAAGATAAATTTAAGCAAACGCATTTACATCATAAAACGGCGGAAAGATGAGGGGGGAAATGTAAAATGTAAAATAATAAATGTAAAATGTAAAAGTGTCGATAGTACGTGAATTAGATATTTTTATTGTTTAAAGTATTGCAAATCAAATAATTAAAATATTTTTCATGTTAATTTCTCGCGCTATACAACTTTTACATTTTACATTTTGTGTTTTACATTTTACATTTCAAAAAGGTTATCCTTTTTTCACTTTAATGGTGCAGCCAATGGCTTTTGTGAAATTAGGATCGGGATTGCTGCCATTCGTAACAGCTTCTATGGCATTTTCGACATATTTTACATTGACGGCTTTTGCGTCTTTATGATTGTCGTCAATCGCACCCGAATAGGTAACTTTCATCGCACCGCCTTCATTTTGCAAGAGATAAACTTCAGGTGTTCTTGTCGCACCAAATTTCGGAAAAATCTCTTGCTTGTCATCAAAGATATAGGCAAATTTAAAGCCTTTCTCGGCAGCACGTTTTTTCATATTAGGCATGTCGTCTTGTGGTTGTACTTCGGGGTCATTTGGGTTGATAGCAAGCACAGGGTAGCCCTTCGCAGCAAAAGTATTGTGCAGGTCATTGATGCGGTCTTCGTACATGACAGCGTAAGGGCAGTGATTGCAGGTAAAAATCAAAATCACACCTTTTTCATCTTTATAATCTGCCAGTGAGACCATATTGCCATCTATATTTTTCAATGTAAAATCAGCAACTACGTCACCGATGTTGTAGCCTTTTTTGTTGGGTTTTGGCTGTGGCGCAACATTAGTTTTGGCAGCAGGCATTACTGTACTTTTTTCGGGTTTGGTGCTTTTTTCAGCAGTCTTAACTTCGGGCGTGGTGGCTTGTTTTTGGGCAGTGGTCGAGCTATTATTGCAAGCTGCAAGCCCTAAGACCAATATACATAATACAAATTGAATGATAGTTTTCATAATACGAAATTTTGAATTAGTGTTGTGGTGGTGAAGTGTCGTTGTGTTGTGGTGTCGAAGTGTTGTAGTTAAAACGTGGAGTAAAAGAACTACAACACTATAACACTACGACACCACAACACAACAACACTACAAAAAAGTTTTTACGATATGTTCAAGTTCTTGATAATCAAATTCTTGTTCGTAGAATTCGCGTTTATTTTTGTTGTAAAAAAGTGTGACGGGAATCGCGCCACTCCACTGTGGACTGACTTTATCTATCCACGAATTGTAGTCGGCATCATCCAGTAAAATGACGGTGGACTGTAAGTTTTTTTCTTTAACAAACGGAATGACCTTGTTGTTTAGTTTTTTAATATCATCTAATGAAACGAGGATGACTTCTACGTTTTTGTTTTTGTATTGTGCCTGTATTTGCTCGAAATAAGGCAATTCTTTGACACAAGGCTTACACCATGTAGCCCAAAAATTGATGACATAAATTTTATCATCTTCCTGATGCAAATGATGTTCAAAATCATCGAACTTGAGGTAGCTTTGAATCTCGGTACTTTCAGTCGTGGCTTCGGTTTCAGGTTGTACTTTAGACATGGTAGCGGACTCCTGTGTAGCACTTGTAGAAGCACTACAACCGATAAGCAACAACATTAGCAGTGATAGTAAGGCTTTTATCATTTTGGTAAAACAGTTTATCTGTGAATCAGTTGAACAGGTAATTAGTTTATCAGGTAATCAGCTATTTTTATCATGTAAATTTAAAAATCATTTTAATTTTAAATAAAATAATTTTTATAATTAATTAATTTTTTAACAAAAAATACATTTTAAAATAATTTAAAATTTAAAAAATCCTACTTGCGTACTATTGAGACTTTTACATTTTAAATTTATTATTTTACATTTTACATTTTTATAATATCAATAATCCACTGTATTTGCCGCTATATTGACTCGCAGACTAAGCCCCCAATAGCTGCGGGTATATTCCAGATTGGGGTCGTCGCTGTTTCGGTTTCTGTATTGATAATCGAAATCCAGATAGGCATTGTGCCGAAATTGGTAGCTGGCGGTGAAATGCCCGATAAGGAGTGTATTGCCGATGCCTTGTCCGGTGGTATGACCATAATTGGGGTCATCGCTGCCTTCGGGTGTAGTAAGGTTACGGTTGTCCGCAAAGATATTGATGCCGACATTGGTATTGAGGCTGTCTGTACCGAAATTGGCATAAGTAGCTCGTGCCGAAAAAACGAGTGGCTGTATCGGTTGGTAACGCAAAATGGCAATAGTTTCCTTGAAATTTGCACCAAGCGGATGCGCCAGCGGCTGGTTGTAATGGGTATAATTGGCATCGCTTTCGTCATCGTGTGTGTAGGTGTATGGGCGGACGGTGTTGTACTCCACTTGTGCATCAAGGTGGTCGATACCCAAGACATCAATGTACTTCAAACCTGCCTGAACACCGAATTTATTTGCCCACCAACCTGTACCTGCCGTAAATTCGTCAAACTTAAATTCATCTAACAAAAACTGACCATATAAAGAGAAGCGTTTGAGGAAATTATATTTATAATTGACACCTAAAACCACGTTGTCGGGGCTACCCACAGCTTGCTCTATGGTACGGTAAATGACAATAGGATTGAGGTACTGCAATTCAAATGCACCGCCCCTGTCGAAGATGACAGCCTCGAATATACCGACATTTAAATTGGGCAATAAGTCGTTGAATGTCAGGTGATGAGAAGCCATATATTTTTTTGGCAACGTGCGATTGCTGATTTTTCTATGCTGCGAGGTGAGTTCTGCAAAGATATTTTGATAATGCAGTTTCCAGACACGAGTATTGAGTTTGAGGTAAAAATAATCGTTGGAAAAATCCGATAAAAACAAGGAACGGAAACCATCGCCGATAAAGTGCCTTCCATGCCCGAAATGTACATTGATGTGCTTCGAGATACGTGCCGCTACGTAGCCTTGTCCGCGCAAATAATCGTAACCATCAGTATTCCAGACATCAGTTTCAAAGTCTTTGAAAAAGCCCGCCCCCGGCACAGCCCGAAGGCTATCGGTAGCAATGCGCCCCATGACATGCTGCTGAAATCGCTCCTGACTTTCGTACAAATTGGTGTGAAACCAAACGACATCATCTATGCCGCCACGCAAGGTAAAGCCACGCCGATTGAGGTAAACATAGTTCGTATCGCCCGATTCCTGACCGTATTTGAAATAAATAATCGGATTGACTTTGAGGTGAAAATTGGGTTTGTCCAATTCAAATAAATTCGCTGGAGTACGATAAAAATATTTTAAAATCGGTCTTTTGCTCAACTCATAATATCCTCCTTCTACGCCAAATTTTTCTTCAATATCAAGCGTGGGTTTATAAAATACCGAATCACCATCGACATACCTTTTTCCTTGCGACCATTCGTAAGTTGTTGCGTCCTTTATCCAGTTATTATTGTCTCTGAAAATGTAGCGCATATCCTGTCTGTCGCGTGCAGAAAAATCAATGCCCGAAGTATCCATAGCTATCCCAAATTGAGCCACATCGCGCCTGTCGTAAGGTTTAAAAACGGTGTATGCCGGCATCAATGTACCGGATTTAATCTCCAAGCGATCAAGGATGTGATAAGCGTCATTCCCAAGTGGAAGGTGGGTGCTTTGTGCTTGTATCAGCACAGGAAATAGAACTAAGA
The DNA here is from genome assembly GCA_938028705.1 of uncultured Saprospiraceae bacterium. GTDB lineage: Bacteria > Bacteroidota > Bacteroidia > Chitinophagales > Saprospiraceae > JAHDEO01. Next base: position 11,610 of record CALIZI010000177.1, read on the forward strand.
GTAGTAAGCGTGTATATCTTTTCATTTTGTTATTTGCTTGTTAATTGCTTGGCAAAATTACAAGTTTTAACAACAATAAAGCAGGATAGTCGTGGGAATTATTGTTAAAGCGATTCATTCTCCACGAAACATTAGTAAATATTTTAATGTAAATATTATCATTCAAACAACAGCATAATATACACATTCAAACATTAGCATTTTTATTAAAATATGTCTAATTGCCAAGAATAAGCTCTTAATTCACAAGCCAACACATTAACACAATACATCATTTATAATAGATTTATTAAAAATAAAACACAAAAAACATTTTTATCATACCAAACATAAACTGTCACAATCGACATTGATACAAGGAGAAATACATGTCTAAATAGTTGAATTTGTCAATAGATTAAAATTAGCGGAGCGTTGATTGGTTGATCAGGTAATTAGTTAATCAGGTGGTCAGATATTTTTCAATGGGTACAGGACAAATTTTTAATCTGCCCTGTACCGACGACTTTAGCCAACCTGTACGATTAAAATAAGTTGAGGCTTGTAAATCGACTTTTTGCGGAAAGGTACGTTAGTACCGACCCTGTTTGTGGCAAAATAATCCCCAAAACCTCCTAAGTTCAGTAGGAACGGCACTGTTTGTACGCATAAGAGTGTCGGTGCTATGCACCTTTGTAGGTTTTTGCTTGGATTTTTGCTACAAACAGGACCGATGCTAAAGCATCTTGAACGGCATAAAGCGGAATTTTCCGCCGATTATTTTAATCGCACAGGTCAACTTTAGCCGTCGCGGGAAACACCTGATTACCTGTTCAACCAATCAACGCTCCACTCATAAAGGTTCAAAAAAATCCAACAAGCATGTTCAAAAAAATCACTATCACTGCGGTAGCGACAGCTATCAGTATGTCATTACTATTGGCGCAAGCCGATACACGCATTGCCAAGCGGAATAATGACCACAACGGCACGCCGACTTTTCTCAAATTCAAACCCGACCAAGCCTATCATATCAATGATGTCAAAACATTATTTGTTCATCATTTAAAACTTCGTACTAGCGACAAATTAGTTTTACAAAAATCCGATACCGATCCACTCGGTTTCAGACATCACAAATACCAACAATATCACAAAGGCATCAGGGTAGAATACGGCACTTACACCCTCCACACCAAAAACAACCACATTGGCAGCATGAGCGGCGAATTTAAACAAGTCGATGATGCCTTCGATACCACACCCACACTGACCGAAGCTCAATCTTTGGCAGCAGCTCTTGACCATATTGATGCTGCACGATACAAATGGCAATCCCTGCAAAATGAGGTATGGCTCAAAGCCGAGTCAGGCGATTCGGAAGCGACTTTTTATCCGAAGGGCGAACTCGTCATGGTAGAAAATTTTAAGGACAGACACGACCGCGAAAAGTATCGTCAGTTGGTCTTGGCATACAAATTTGACATCTATGCCGAGCAGCCTCTCAGCCGCGATTATGTGTACGTAGATGCACATACAGGCGAGGTTGTCCACCAAGACCCTATCATCAAACACGCTGCCGCCAATGCCACTTGCCACACCAAATATAGCGGCATTAAAACCCTGATAACAGACAGTCATTCAGGCACTTATCGTTTGCGGGATTATACGCGAGGCAAGGGTATTGTCACACTTAATTTGCAAGGTAGCAAGAATCATAATACCGCCGTTGACTTTAGAGATAATGATAATATATGGAAAGAATGGAATAATGCAGCGCAAGACGATGCCGCCCTCGATGCACACTACGGCGCACAGGCAACTTATGATTATTTTTTGGAAAAACACAATAGGAATAGTTACGATAATCAGGGTTCGATACTGTACAGCTACGTTCATTATGGTACAGATTACGAAAATGCTTTTTGGGATGGTTCGCGCATGACTTATGGCGATGGTAAGGAGTATTTTTCGGCACTGACAACTTTGGATGTTGCCGCTCACGAAATCGGTCATGGTGTATGTAGCAGCACTGCCGCACTGATTTATTCTTACGAATCGGGCGCATTGAATGAAGGCTTTAGTGACATCTGGGCAGCCTGTGTGGAGCATCATACGGAACCCGATAAATCAACTTGGCTGATAGGCGAAGATATGATGCTCGAAGGCTTGGCACTACGCTCCATGAGCAACCCAAAAGCCGAAAATCAACCCGACACTTACGGCGGTACATATTGGCATACTTCCAGCGACGACAATGGTGGTGTACACACCAATAGCGGTGTACTCAACTACTGGTTTTATCTCTTAGCCGTAGGCGGTTCAGGCTCCAATGACAATGACGATGCTTATGCCCTAAGCGGTATCGGCATGGACGCTGCCGCAAAAATTGCCTACCGTACCGAGACGGTTTATATGTCTCAAAATTCTAATTATTCATCGGCACGTATTTTTAGTATTCAAGCCGCCGAAGACCTCTTTGGAGCTTGTTCGGAAGAAGTCATTGCCGTTACAAATGCTTGGTTTGCAGTGGGTATAGGTGGTGCAAGTAACTGCGATACAGGCGGTGGAAATTCCGGCTATTGTACTACACAAGGTAATAGTTTTCATTACGAGTGGATAGCGCGACTGGAGCTTGGAAATTTTACAAAAAACTCTGCGGGTAGTACATATAGCGACTACACCGGCGAGGTGATTGACTTGCCGACAGGCAAAGCAGTCAGTGTCCGTATCACGCCCGGATTTTTCGGTTCGGCACACAGAGAGTATTATCGGATTTGGATAGATTTTAATGCCGACGGCGATTTTGAAGATGCCAATGAAGAAGTATTTGCAGCCAATGCTACCAATACCCTAGCCACAGGCAATATCCACATTCCCACATCGGCAAACGGCACTACACGTATGCGCGTAAGTATGCGACACAATGAAGCACCACCACTTTGCGGCAATTTTGATTATGGCGAAGTGGAAGATTATACGGTGCAATTTGGTGCGCCCCCGACCTGTAATGACGGACTCCAAAATGGCAGCGAAACAGGTACGGATTGTGGTGGAAATTGCCCACCTTGCAATGCCCCAAGTGAGTATTGCAACATCAGCACCAGCGCACAATATCAATGGATTGACTATGTCGGCACCGCCCAAACAGGTGGCAATATTTCTGGCAGTAATAATGGTTATGGAAACTTTAGTAATATAAGTTTTACGATGTCGCAAGGTGGTACGCAGCCTGTATTTTTTAGTAAAGGTCCAGATACCGATTATCGTTTTTATTGGGGCATTTATATTGATTTTAATCAGGATAATGACTTTGAGGATAGCGATGAATTGGTCGTCATAGGCTCATCTACGACCAATGATATTCTTTCTGCCAATGCTGATATTCCTGCCAATGCAAAGCTAGGACAAACCCGTATGCGCGTGACTATGAAATACGGCGGATTGGCAGGATATTGTGGTGATTTTGAATATGGTGAAGTGGAAGATTATACGGTTAATATTGTTAATAATTTTGCCAATAATTCACAAAACAATTCAGGTGTTTTATTGGACAATGAATTGATAATCAATGATGTATTAAGTCTGTTTCCCAATCCGGCAAGGGATATACTTTATGTGCAAATGCCAGACTTTGAAACGGAAGCTCACGCTGTATTATACGATTTGACCGGTCGTATTATCCGCCAATTTATATGGCAGAATGAAGCGCAAACTCTGGATATTCGAGACCTTCCGATTGGTATGTACTTACTTAATGTTGAAACTGAAGGCGAGGTTTTTTCTGCAAAATTTATTAAGGAATAATGTAATACTTATTTGTTAGAAATTATAACGCTGTCTGCTAGTAATTGGTAGATGGCGTATTTTTTTTAAATTTGTACGATAATTTAATTTGGGCTTGAATCTAAACGTTAAATGCAACATATTCACTCATTCACTCATTATCTTCATGTCAATTCATTTCAAAAAACTCAATCATGTTCAAATCTGCATTCCGAAAAATAAGGAAGCGGAGGCAAGGGCATTTTATTGTGATATATTGGGCTTGGAAGAAATCGAAAAGCCCGAATATCTGAAAAAGAACGGTGGCTTTTGGTTGAACATCGCTGACATAGAACTCCACATTGGCGCAGAGAACGTGAAAAACATCTCTAAAAGACATCCTGCTTTTGAAGTGGATGACTTAGTGGCAGCAAAATCATATTTACAAAGCCATCAGATACGCATCAAAGAAGATAAACCTTTACCCAATTACTACCGTTTTTCTTTTTACGACCCTTTTAATAATCGAATCGAATTATTAGAAAAAATAGTTCTGTAATTCGATATATAATAATATGAAAATCAATATTATACACCAAGATGAAGCCCTCGTTATTGTCAATAAACCACCGGATTTTTTGACTGTTCCTGATAGATTTGCTCACAAATTACCGAATCTTTATACACAATTGAAGGAAAAATTTGGTGAGATTTACATCGTTCACAGGCTGGATAAAGAGACGAGCGGCATTATTTGTTTTGCACGAACAGAGGAGAGCCATAAGGCACTTTGCCGACAATTTGAACAGCGTGAAACCCGTAAAATTTACCTCACTTTGGTACAAGGACACCTACAAAATAAGGAAGGGGTGATTGATGTGCCGTTGGCAAAAGACGAATTTCGTCCGGGCAGAATGACAGTGGCACGTAAGGGCAAACCTTCCATTACGGCGTACAAAGTCATTGAAGAATTTAAGGATTATTCGCTCATAGAAGCCAACATCAAAACCGGACGACAACACCAAATCCGTGTACATTTCAAATCGCTCGGACACCCGCCTGCGATAGACCCGATTTATGCCAAAAAAGATAGTATTCGCCTTTCCGAAATCAAGCGTAAATACACCCAATCGGGGCGTGGAAAAACGGAACGCCCGTTGATGAGTCGCACGACTTTACATGCACACAGTCTTACTTTTACGCATCCGCTTACCCTCGAATCCGTCACCCATAAAGCCGACTTACCTAAAGATTTTAAAGCATTATTGACACAGCTTCGCAAGTGGCGAGGGCTTGGTTGAGCAAGCAAACGTGAAAATATATATCACAAAAACACAGGGTTTAAACCCTGTGTTTTTGTGATATATATGCGGAAATAAATCACTACAAACCATGAATATCAAGTATATCATTTTGATGATGTTGGTGTTGATTTTGTCGAATTGTAAGCCGGAAAAAACGCTTCGATTCATCGCCTTATCTCATACACGCATCTGTGATGGTACGGGTAAAAATACGCTAAGTTCGGATATTTTAAATATCAATTTTTCTAAATATAACTTACTCCTTCTGGGCGGCGATATGCTCTGCAATACTTCTATGGATGAAGCGGGTTTGCAACACCTTGATAAGGTATTGAATATCAGCGAAGCCACAAGCCTCTGGGCTATCGGTAATCACGATGATACCAATACCCAATTGCTCACTCAATACACCCGACGACCAACTTATTATACTCATAATCAGGAAGATATAGTCTTTTTAGTCTTAGATACAGAGACAGATTCCTGTATGATTTCAGGGCAGCAATTGGCGTATGTCAATCACGTTTTGGATACCATACAGGATGCCCGTCACCTGATTCTGTTGCACCACAAACTGCTTTGGCTATACGATAATCCTGAGTTGAAAGGCTTGGATAAAACGGTCTCAAATGTCAAAATCTGCGAAGATATGCACTGGTGTTTGAAGCCCAATAATTTTAATCAAGACATCTATCCACGACTGGCAGAATTGGTACGCAGAGGAGTTTCCGTCACCTGTATTGGCGGAGACATTGGCTCGGTTGCCAAGCGATTTGAATGGACGACAAAGGAAGGCATTAACTTACTCGCTACGGGGGTGAATAATGATGAGGAGGAAAATCAAGTCCTCATTTTTGAGTATCATGATGGAGAATTGGATTGGTATTTTAAGTCAATTCGTGATTTGTAATATTGTTTTTATAAAAATAATTTAAAATTTATTTTATTAAAAATAAAATTATTATAAATTCATTTTAACTTGACAATGTTAAATTAAAAAAAATAAAAGTATGTTTATTCTTAAAATCGGAAATCTGCCCAGAATTTGACCTAAAACTCGTCTGACATTTTGAAAATGTCTGACGAGTTTTAGGTCAAATTCAGACCGAAGTACCTCATCATTCAATAAAAATTTAATAAATCATTAAAATCTAACGGACACTCCCAAATTACCACCAAAAGTGCTATATCTTGCCCCACCATTTAAGAGAGAATGATATTCGCCATATTTGTTACTACCTTCACCTATTATTTTATCTAACAATATATAACTATCTCCTTCAAAAGGTAAACCATAGACATATTGTCCACTTAACAAAAGTGATATTTTTTCCGAAATATTATACATCACTCCGAGTCTGCCCAATATAGAAAAGTACGGTGCAATCTCCAATGTTTCACCAATATTTCGGGGGCGAATATCCAAACCAATATTGAGTGCTTCTTGGTCAAAATGATTATTCAAATGAAATTCGTCAGCCGCAGCATCTTGTGAAAGGGTGAAGAAATATTCTTCTGTCAATTGCAAGGTATATTGATTGAGTTCACCGTCACCGTAGCCGTAAGTTGTACCGTCATTGCTGTAATACACCGCTTCATAATCAATCGTTCCTTCGCCGATAATCGTCCTTGTTTGAAGTGGCAAATTATACATGACACCTACATGAGTAAATACACCGAAACGATACGACAGGTCTGTTTTAAATTTTAATAAAACAGGAAAACTCACCTGCGTAAGTCTATAATTTTCAGATAGTTGTTCGGCAGAAACTCGTCGTTCATAATCCCAATAATCACCTTCTACATTATAATAATCCGAATAATATCTGGCTTCAAAATCTTGTATTTCCAAACCACCATTCAAGCCGTTGAAATGCGCTCCAATACCCACACCTATCTTGCCCGTAAAATAATAATTCAGTTCCACTCCCCCACCCCAACTCATACCTTGTGTACCTTCAATACCGCCATTACTGATACCCCGATTCACACCATAATTCCAATTCACATCATTCAAAGCTACATCACTGCCCCCCACATTTCCCATAATATCAATAGAAAAACCTCGCTTGGGGCGTACCTCACGATTCACCATTGGCGGCTTGGGAATTTTATCTTCCTTAGCTACTTTGGGTGGTTCAATACTATCTTGTGGCAAGGCTATTTCTTGCAGCATACTATCCTGTGGTATAACTATCGGTATCACTATTTGTGCCGTTATACCATTTAACATTGCAAATAAAAACAATATTATTATAAATAATATTTTTTTCATATATTTTTATTTTAGCTTGACAGTGTCATGTTCGATTTTTATTTAATATAGTTGGCATTTTGCTCTTGAATTTGGGCTAAAACTCGTCTGACATTTAAACTTTGCCAGAAAAATATGACATTATCGGTGAATTTTGAAAATGTCTGACGAGTTTTAGCCCAAATTCGGAAAAAATATTCCATATTAAATGCAAACATATTTTTATTTTTAAAACATGATATTATCAAGTTAGATGAATGAATTTTAAATTTTGAATGAATGAATAATATCGACAGTATTCATTCATTCTCTAATTCAACATTCATTCATTAATAATTTTTTCTACTAAATGAATATCGTGATTGTCTGTAATTTGAATAAAATACAAACCCTTCGGTAGTGTCGGAAAAGACAATGATATTCGTTCTATGGTATTGAGTTTGTCAATGTGTTGATAGAAAAATTCGCGCCCAAGCACATCGTATATATGTAGGTCTAAAGCAAGGACTTCACTACCAATCATTTCTATATTAAATACACCATTCGCCGGATTAGGAGCAACTTGCATAGTAAGTTCGGTGGTATAAGTCGTCGGTGTTTCAGCAAGCCGTTGAAAGGGATTTTCGAGGTAGTAAATTTTCTCTTTACAACCCGATTCATTTTCTACCATGACCCAATAAAAATAATTATCCGTATCTATATTTTCTACAATATAATCCTGATAAATCGCTCCGTCTATGGCTTCGGGGCAGAGGTCGGTTTTGCGTTCTCTTCCCCATTGATAACTGACAAAATCATTTCGATTACAGAACAAAATATCGGCAGGACCAAGTCGCAAAACTGCTGCCTGCGGAATGCCTTGTAATGTTCTCACAACGGGATATTGCTGCGTCATTACACAATCCTCAAATTGTATGGCGAGCGTCAGTGAACCAATATTAAGTGGCAATTCCAATGCCGTACAATTTTCGATAGTCATGACATTTGTAGGGTCGGCACCGTCCATACTCCAAGCGTAGGTATAGTCGGGTCGTGGATTTGTTATCGTGACAGTAGCTATCTGATAAAACTCGCACAACTCACTCACTTCCGGTGAAAAATGAATATCAGGAATTTCTAATTTATCTAAACTTAAATTGATTTCAGCTATCGAAAAACAGCCTGTTTCTTCATACGTTACCCGCACAAAAACAGCCCCTTCAGCCGACGAATACATCGTCGGATCTGCAATGGCATTATCGCCTGTTTCGGCATCTGTCATATTGGTATAGTAGCTATTCGTGGTATTCGTTTCATTGGTCAAGTTAGTATTGGTCAGGTCAAAAATCCCTGTTCCCGCACCCATATCACAACCATTAAGTGTGTCATTATTTACAGTTGGTGTATTCAGGTTTTCAGTTACGAACACCTCCAAATCAGTCGAACATCCGCTCATATTATCCGTCATCGTCACTGAGTATGCTCCCGGCATATCTACCTCCAAAGTTGCTTGGGTATTGCCTGTATTCCAGACATAACTGAACACTCCGCTCAGAGGCGAATCGGCTGTCAACATGAGGGCAGCATCCTTACAGGTCAACACAGGCATATCGGGTGTCACCATAAGTCCAAGTGTATCTCCCGCATTAGTCATCACAATACTGTCGGTAACGGTACAGCCTGTTTCGGCTTGCGTAACGGTGATGATGTAAGTGCCTTCGGTGTTGATCATAATACTATCCTGCGTCGGGTCGGTACTGATATTTCCGTCGGTGCTTGTCCATTCGTAAAGGAGCGTATCACCGTTTGGCGAAGTAGCATGAGCCAGCAAACTCAAGGGGTTTTGTTGGCAATCCACCAGCGTTCCGTCAGGTGCTGTGATAGCTGTATCATCAAATTCCGGTGCCACAAAATTACCGGCAATTTCAATTTCTGTAATATTAAAACAGGCATCCGCCTTCACAATTAAAGTATGCGTACCTACCGTATTGACCACAAACGTATCTTGGTCAACTTCTGTAAGTCCCGTTCCCATTGCCGGAAACCAGTTATAGACATAAGGTGTCGGCGGATCACTTTCCACTGCGGCGCGAAGAGTTATGCTGTCTCTGTCGCAAGTCAAATTCGAAAAATCTGCATTCAGGCTGACCGTAAGCGGATTTTGTTGCACCTCAAACGATACCTCTGATACCGAAAAACAACCGATAGCCAAGTCACTTTCCACTCTGGCATATAAAGTATAAGCATCGCTGATGCCGATAGAATCGGTAATCGGAGTAGTGCCATCATTGGCAGCCGCTTCATTCAAATGATAGCTAATCGTCACTGCATCATCGGTACTGACCAAATCTCTGAGAACCACATTATTAGGGTCATATTTCACAGTATCGTCACCATCATCGTCACATAGCTTGATATGCGTATCATTTGCCACAGGTATTATTGATTCCTTCAATATCATCAAGCATTCGCAAGTGGTCAACGAATCAAGAGCAACGGAAATCGTCACCGTATCCACAACAGTGTTGAAGGAGCAGCCTCTTATGCAGGCAAAGCCATCACCCATTATCGTAACACTATCGGATGCAAATGTCCATGTGTTCAAATTCATATCAGGATTGGTCTCCCACTCGGCGGCAACATAAATTTTATCATATCCGCAAGGCATCACCACTTCTCCAACATCCTCGTACCCCGGTATTGTCGTAATACTTCCGCCACCGATTTGAACTAAACGAATAGAGATACAGCCCTCCGTACTGCTATTACAAAGCGGTTGCCCGACACCGTAAAAAGACAGCATCAAACACCAACATACAATAACTAAAATTCTGATATTCAAAAATTTATATTTATAAATTTTCATATTATAAAAATATTTTCATCCTTTTTGAATATCGAATATCGAACAAGAAATATCGAATGTAGAAGTATTTACTTCGTGTAAAAAATTATACATCAGTACTTTAAGACAATACTCTGCATTTCGAAATTCGATATTCCTTGTTCAATATTCATTATTCAAAAAAAGTTAAAGACCTTTTTACGGTGTACTAAATATAGCTATTTTTTGATGAATTAAAATTATTTCATAATTTATTTTTTATTATAAAATAATTTAAAAACATTCTTATTTCAATAACTTCTTTAAAATTATGATAAAGAGAGTTCAATAAAAAAAATTACAAAAAAGCCATTCCAATTCTCTTTTTATCTGATTACCCGCTTAACTAATTCCCTAATTACCCGTTCAACTAATTCCCCCATTATCGGTGAAAATAACAAGATTAAACAGCTTCAGCACTTTCTTTGTACAAAAAAAATGAACAAGCACTCAAAAGTCTGCACGATAACATTTATTTTCACCATACTTACCCAACACATTTATACCTCAAAACGTTTATATATGACTACAATCAGGGAAAATGTACTTACAAAGTGTCTAAACAAAGGTGAATACACTATAAAAAAAATTTAACTTTTTTGAATAATGACGAATAACGAACAAGGAATTTCGAGTAAAATGCTGTAAATCAACCTTTTAATACAGTACACTACATTTTGGTATTCAAAAAATAAAGAAATTGATTTTACAGTGTAATCAATTACTTATTCCCATTGAAATTGATAATTATGAAAATAAAATATTGTCTCCCGTTATTTTTGACCCTTCTACTTTCTACAAATGCTCTTGCACAGCTTAATGTTAATTCCAATACATTTACTACCAACCAACTTGTGCAGGATATTTTGGTCGGACAGGGTGTAGAAATCACCAATGTTACTTTCAGTGGAAATCCTATTCAGCGAGGTTATTTTGATGGTTCATCCAGCAATATCGGTATTAGTGCAGGAGTGATTCTTGCTACCGGAAACATATTCGTAGCCAGAGGTCCTAATAATTTTCAAGATGCCACCCAACCTGTTAATTCCGGTTGTGGTGTTCCAAACGGAATTCCCGTTGGTCCCGGTGGACTATGTCGCCCCGGTGATTCTGATTTAGACAATATCCTTCCAAGCTCTACAAGTACCTTTGATGCCGCTGTATTAGAATTTGATTTCACCCCTCAATCCGATACCGTTCGATTCAATTACGTTTTTGGTTCGGAGGAATATCCGGAATTTGTTTGCTCTGATTTCAATGACGTATTTGCCTTCCTGCTCTCCGGTCCAAACCCTTCCGGCGGAAATTATAATAAACTCAATATCGCCCGCATTCCCAATACGACCATTCCCGTTGCCATTAACACCATCAACTCCGGCGTACCCGGACAAGGGTATTTCCCGTCGGGCTGTTCAGGTCCTGCGGGGTCGCTCAATTTCGATAATTACTATACCAATAATATAGGCGGCGGAACGGTGCAATTTGACGGTTTTACCAAAAAACTACAAGCCGTAGCCCGCGTTATCCCTTGCGAAACTTACCATATCAAAATTGCCATTGCCGATGCAGGTGACGGCATATATGACTCAGCCGTATTCTTAGAAGCCAATAGTTTTGCAGCTGATGCCGTAGAGATTGAAGTCGTTACGGTAGATGCAGATAATAATGTCAATGCCGGTGGTGATACCGTAGCCGAAGGCTGTGACGATTTTGCCGAAGTCACCTTCAGTTTGGCAGAAGCCGTACCTGTCGATTATACTATTCCTGTCACCATATCCGGTACAGCCATTAATGGTACAGACTATGAAACCCTGCCCGGCTCCATATTCATTCCTGCCGAACAAAACGAAGTCACCATTATCCTCAGACCCATTACAGATGCCATTACGGAAGGCAGCGAGACCGTTGTTTTTGAAGTACAAACCTCTGTTTGTCAAACAGAAACCATCACCCTTACCATCGGAGAAGAAATGTTACTTCCTCCGCCTGCACCCGACTGCAACGAAACGACTGCCAGTGCCATTAATTTTGCATGGGATCCCGTTCCGGGTGCCACCGGATATGAGGTCAGTCTGGACGGCGGAACAACGTGGATAAGCCCCAATCCCGGACCACTCTCCCACACCGTCAATGGTTTATCGCAAGGCGATGTAGTTGACATTCTTGTACGCGCATTGGGAGGAGTATTGTATTGTAATGATAATCCAAGTAGTCAACAAACCTGTATTGCTGTAAATTGTACGGTCAATGCAGAGATAACTTCCCAAACAAACCCTATTTGTAATGGTGGAAATGACGGCTCTGCCACAGCTACACTGATAGGCGGAGAGGCTCCACTCACCTTTCAATGGAGTGGCAATGCAGGAAATCAAACCACCGCTACCGCTACGGGGCTTAGTGCCGGACTCTATGCCGTTACCGTTACAGATGCCTTTTCTTGCCCCTCTGTCGAGTTGGTGCAAATTATGGACCCACCCGCTATCCAATTGGTCGATATTTCACCAACCCAACCAAGCTGCAACGGCAGTTCCAACGGCAGTATCACCGTCACCGCCAATGGCGGCACAGGCACACTCAATTACCAATGGAGCAACGGCGGCGGCAATGCCCCGACCATTAGTAACATTCCGGCAGGTACATATACTGTTACTGTTACGGATGATAATGGCTGCGAATTTACCGAACAAATCGTACTGCCCGATAACGATGCCCTTGCACTTGATGTGGCTATTGATACACCGCTTTGCAATGGCGATACCAACGGCTCGGCTACCGTCACTGCCAGCAATGGCGTAGGACAACTTGACGTGATGTGGAGTGACGGACAAAACACCGGAACTGCCATTAATCTGAGTGCCGGAACATACAGCGTTACCGTTGTTGACGAAATCGGCTGTGATGGTACAACTGATTTTGTTGTCAATGAACCCGACGAACTTACTGTTAATAGTTTAACTCAAAATAATATTACTTGTAATGGTGAAAATGACGGCTCTGCCGAAATTATCCCCGCCGGAGGTACCATGCCTTACACCTATCTCTGGCAGCCCGGCACACAAATCACGCCCTTGGCTTCCAACCTCACCGCTGGAATATACACCGTCACTGTCACAGATGATAATGGCTGTATTGTCACTGCCGAAGTCCAAATTACCGAACCCGACCCGATAGTGATTTCAGATGTGGCAACTATCGAAGTTTCATGTCCGAATGTCAATGATGGTCAGATTACGATTACCGCCACAGGCGGAGCAGGTACTATTCAGTATAGTGTGGATAATGGAAATACTTTTCAAAATTCAAATATATTTCAAAATTTACCGATAGGTGCTTATGATATTGTCGTACAAGACGGCAACGGCTGTTCTACATCTTCTAATGTGGACTTAACCGCCCCCGATGCACTCGTCATTACCGACATTACAGGCGGGCTTTCCGACTGTACGGGTAGTGGTAGTGGTTCAGCAAGTGTCACTGCCGAAGGAGGTGTTCCGCCTTATGACTACCTTTGGAGTACCGGACAAAACACCCCCTCTATCAGCAATATTGGTGTAGGTATATATGCCGTTTCGGTTACGGATGATAATGATTGTCAGGTAACAGCAAGCATTGAAATCTTCGAGCCTTCTTCTATTGAAATTACAAATATTACAATGACCCCTGTACGCTGTAATGGTGACAGTACAGGTACAGCCACTGTTGAGGCTACGGGCGTAGGTACATTGAGCTACCTTTGGATGCCCGGCGGACAAACAACCGCTACCGCTACGGGGCTTGCTCCGGGCAATTACACAATTGTCGTTACAGGCGAAGATGACTGTATGGTAGAGGGGCAAATTGAAGTCACCGAACCAAGTCCGCTCACCATAAATTCACTTACCGGAACAGATATTATTTGTAATGGTGCCAATGACGGTACAGCAACAGTCATACCCGCAGGAGGCACGCCATCCTACACCTATCAGTGGCAGCAAAGCGGTGTATTTGGCGAAAATCCGACAGGCTTATCTCCCGGCACCTATACAGTCAATGTCCTTGATGCAGGTGGTTGTACGGTCAGCGAATCTATTGTTATCAATGAACCGGACGCACTTGTGATTGATGACATCATCGGCACTGACATCAGTTGCGGTGGCGACACCGATGGCACGGCTTCAGCTAGTGCTTCGGGCGGTATTGGAACTTTGACTTATACTTGGATGCCTTCCGGTCAAACCGGACAAAATGTTGATAATTTACTTGCCGGAGTACAAACCTTAACCGTCACTGACGGTAATGGTTGCACCATTACATCGAGCGTAGAACTCTTTGAACCTCAACCCCTTGTGATTGACGATATTAGCTCGGACATGGCAGCTTGTAATGGTGAAAATACAGGTAACGCGAGTGTCAGTGTAAGCGGTGGTACGGGCGCATATACCTATTCGTGGCAACCTTCTTTACAAAATACACCTGTGGCAAATAATTTACCGCAAGGCAATTATACCATAAATATTACGGATGAAAGAGGCTGTAGTATTACGGCAAATATTGATGTAACAGAACCCGAACCACTCACCGCCACTACATCAGGCACGCTTCCTACTTGTAATGGTTTGGCAGACGGCACAGCTAGCGTAGAAGGTACGGGCGGCACAGCACCTTACACCTATCAATGGGATGCCAATGCCTTCAATCAGACCACAGCAACCGTCACCGGATTGAGTGCCGGAAATTATGCCGTTACTGTTACAGATGATAATGATTGTATATTCATAACACAAGTAGAAGTTCCGCAGCCGGAAGTCATCGCATTAGAAGCCGAGATAACACCCGTAAATTGTATCAATGGCAACGACGGAGAAGTGACCATTATCGCCACAGGCGGGTCGGGTGTTTATACCTACGAGTGGGATGCAGCCGCAGGTAATCAAACGACTGCTACGGCTAGTAATTTGACCGCAGGAAATTATACTGTAAATGTTTTTGATAGTAATGATTGTTTTGAAACAATGACCCTTACCGTTGACCAACCTGCTACGGCAATCACCGCATCGGGCGTAGATGCACAAGTAAGTTGTGCGGGTGATGCAGATGGTTCGGCGAGTGTCATTCCGGCAGGTGGTACGGGTGCGTTTAGCTTCCAATGGAGTAGCAATACCGGAAGTCAAACCACACAGACCGCTACGGATTTGGGTGTGGGAGATTATACCGTAACCGTCAGTGATATCAATGGCTGTACAGCTACAGCTTCGGCAAACATTAGCGAACCCACCGCTCTTGATATTACTGCGACTAACGAAAATAACGGTTGTGCGGGCAGTGCAAGCGGAGAAGCCAGTGCCGCTGCATCAGGTGGTACGCCCAATGCTTCAGGCAATTATACTTATGAGTGGAGCAACGGTCAGGTTGGTCCGATTGCTATTGACCTGCCCGATGGCACATACAGCGTCACCGCTACCGACCTCAATGGCTGTACTGCCACCGCAAGTGTAGATATTAGCGCACCGCCCGAATTGACAGCTGATATTACGGGTACAGGTGCCAACTGTTTTGGTGATGCAAATGGTTCGGCAAGTGTGAGTGCAACGGGTGGTATTCCTCCATACACATATCAGTGGTCGCCCAATGCAGGTGGAGCTACTACGCCTAACCTCGACAGCATCCCGATGGGTACTTACGAGGTTATCGTGACTGACCAAAACGGCTGTACTACACAGGTAGAAATCATGATAGGACAAAACCTTGACCTTACACTCGATCTTAGTTCTACCCCCACAGATTGCCCCAACTCATTCAACGGAACGGCTACCGTCACACCCAACGGCGGACTGACTCCTTATACTTATCTATGGAATGATTCTAATGCTCAAACGACTCCAACCGCTTCCAATCTTGGTGCTGCACATTATTTTGTCACCGTCACTGATGCCAATGGTTGTGTACAATTGGATTCGGTCAGAGTAGAAGGACCTACTCAACCATTCTCATTTACCGCTGCTACAACTGACGTGGACTGCTTCGGCGATACTGACGGACAAGCTATCCTGACAACAACAGGTGGTACGCCCTTTTATGAATACAGTATTGACGGCGGCACGACTTGGATTCAATCTCCTGTTTTTGTGGGGCTTGGAGCGGGTGATTATAGCATTATTGTACGTGACTTGCGGGGTTGTACTTTCGAGGATATTGTTACGATATATGAACCTTCAGAATTTGCCGTTGATGCAGGTGAAGATGTGACTATTGAGATAGGCGATTCGGTTCAACTGCAAGCCGGTATGGGTTCGCCCGCAGATATTTACACCTATAATTGGTCAACTTTTGATACTGCTCAACCTAGTTGTACTGATTGTTTTGACCCTTGGGTGCAGCCTGTGACTACTTCCACTTATGAGGTTTTAGCTACGAATGAATTTGGTTGTACGGATACCGATGAAGTGATTGTTTATGTAGATACGGAACGCAGTGTTTTTATTGCGAATGCCTTTACACCAAATGGCGATGGTGCCAATGATTTTTTCTATGTGCAAGGCGATGATAAACTGGAAAAAGTCGTGGTATTCCGCGTCTTTGACCGTTGGGGCGAAGTGGTCTATGAGCAGTTTGATGTGGAAGCCAATAATCCTGAATTTGGTTGGGATGGTACTATGAAAGGACAGGATATGAATCCTTCGGTTTTTGTGTGGTATGCAGAGGTGGAATTTTCAGACGGATATTCGGAAGTGTATCAGGGGGATGTGAGTTTGATTCGGTAAAATGTGAAGTATGAAAGTGTATTATGTAGTTTATTTTTAATAAATTAAATATTTTTTTATTGAAAATAATTATATATTTAAGTTTCGTAGAAAAGTAGTTGACACTTTTTCACGCAGAGAACGCAGAGTTCGCAGAGGGATGCTACATTAAATCTCCGCGAACTCTGCGTTCTCTGCGTGATTACTCAATTTGGAACGTTCACTATATTTCAAGAAAATGCCAACCATATTTCTAAACATGCCGAATATTTTTTGTATTTTTTTTTAATATAAATACTTTTTTATTTGAAAATTTTACTGAAATAAGAATCATTTTATAATAGTAAATATTTATAAATAATTAATTTTTAAGTATCATGTAAATAAGTCAGGGTATTGTTGTGTTGTAGTAATTTTTTGATATATGACATTATGGAGGTCAGTCATTCGTTTATGGTTGAGTCTATCTAAGATATATGCATAAGCGTTTATGCCTAACTTTTTACAAGTTT
>CALIZI010000178.1 GCA_938028705.1 uncultured Saprospiraceae bacterium
GTAACTACTCAGGTACTCTAAAAATCGCCATTAATGACTGAAAATCAGTTTATTATAAAGAAAATTTGAATTAATTTTATTTTTTAAATAAATTTAAAATAATTATTTAAATTGTTGATTTTAAAATATTTAATTTAAAAAATAATATAATAAAATAATAATTTATAAAAAATTAATTTTTGTTAATCTTTGATAATCAATTTGTTTGACCACCTGAGTAGTTACGACTTTTTTAAATAAAAATCGAACATGACATTGTCAAGTTATTGAGTTTATTGAGTTGATGGAGTTTAGTTTATTTTTAATATAAAAAAATTACCTAACAATATTTTATGAATTAACTAATTGATAAACAGTGGTTTATTCAATCATTTACTCATTCAGTCATTGTACTTAATCATCCTATAAACCTTATCAACTCTATAAACCTTATCAACTCTATAAACCTTATCAACTCTATAAACTCTATAAACTTCATAAACTCTATAAACTTCCTAAACTAAAAACCTATCTTTGAGCATTCAAAAACAAAACCTACAAGCTGAGTATTTTGATGGATAAAAAGTTTACAATAATCATAACTATAATCGGGCTTTTAATTTGGTATTCAACGCAGTTGGTGGCGCAGGATATTCATTTTACCCAATTTTACCATAGTCCGCTCACCCTTAATCCGGCAATGACCGGTCACATAGAAGGCAAATACCGTATCAATATCGTCTATCGGACACAATGGACGAATATCTCCAGCGGAAGTATTTACCAAACACCTTCTGCTTCCTTCGATATTAATCTTGGCAAATTGACTTCGAGAAATTCGTGGGGTATCGGCGGCTTGGTATTCAATGACAGGACGGCAGGCGGCTTGACCAATCTCACCATGCTGCTCGGTGCGGGCTATCACCTCAATGTTGACCAAAGAGAAAAGCACTACCTCTCCGGTGGCATACAAGTCGGACTAATACAAAAGCGTATTGATTTGACCCAACTGACTTTTGAAAGCCAGTACAATCCGAACTATGTTAATCCCTCCGACCCTGACGGGAGCTACTTTGACCCCAGCATACCCAGAGAAGATTTTGACAATACCAGTATCTCCAACCCTGATTTACGAGTCGGTCTGACATGGAGTTCATACCTTGATGAGACGGTTATCAAATTGGGCTTTGCCTATATGCACGTCCTCAATCCTGACGAAGGGCTATATAGTTTTGAGAGTCCTTTGCCGCCTCGTCTTGTTGCACATGGCAATCTCAAACTACCTTTCGGGTCGGTCTTTGTACGCCCCAATGTGCTATATATGTACCAAGCCGGCGCCAGCCAAATCAACGCAGGCGGACATATCGGCTACACGATTGGCGATGGTTTTGAAGCCTACATAGGTGGCGGTGTCCGCTTAAATGATGCGGTACTCGCCATGTTTGGTCTCAACTTCAAGGGTTTTCAATTGGGTCTGAGTTACGATGTCAATAATTCATTGCTCAATGCCGTCACCAATAATGTCGGTGCTTACGAACTCTCTCTCACCTACTCAGGTGCATCCCAAAATAGGGTAAGACCCGTACTGCCCGCAATAAGATTTTATTAAGTTGAGTAGTGAGTAGCGAGTAGTGAGTAGTGAGTGACGAGTAGCGAGTAACGAGTGGACAAGTAGCAAGTAACGAGTAACGAGTAGTGAGTAACGAATTGTATAGTGTGTTTTGCAAAGCAAAATTTAAACACTCGACAACTTGATACTTGATACTCACAAACTCACTACTTACTACTTGATACTCACTACTCACTACTCATCACTCATTACTCGCCACTCGCTACTCGCTACTCGTCACTCGCTACTCGAATGAAATATATTACAATTATATCGTTATTTCTGCTCACACTTCATCAGGCGATTGCCCAACCGGGCAGAAGCAAAAACACCACAGGTAAGCATCTTTACACTGCCAATCAATTGTTGGAAAGGTCGAGTTATTATAATGCCATTACCTATATTGAGCAGGCATTGGTACAAAATCCGGGTAAGATTTCGACCATTCGTTTACTGGCAGATACCTACCGTAAAGCGCGTGATTATGCCAATGCCGAAGACTATTACGGCTTGCTTATCAATTCAAAAGATCCGGCAGTATTTCTGAATTATCCTTTAATCAGACTGGATTATGCGGATGCCCTCAAACAGAATAGTCAGTACAAACGAGCCATTGAGCAATACGAAACTTTTGCAAAAGCCTACAACGGCAAAGACCGAGATTTGCACGTCAACAAAGCCCGTATTGAAATTGAAGGATGCAAAATGGCGATGAGTGCCGAAACACCCATCATCAGTGTGCAAGCCCTCAATGCCAATGTCAATAGCGGCTACACAGATTATGCGCCCATACCAGTAGGCGATAGTTTATTATTATTTTCTTCCATACGTTCAAAGGAATTGGTCAGTACGGAATTTAATGATTATGCGCGGTCAAAAATATATGTTGCCGAGCGCATCAGTACCACACAGTGGAAAAAAGCCAAAACCCTGCGTGGAAAATTTGCCAATTCCAGAGAACACATCGGACATAGCAGCTACTCGCCCGACGGCAAAAGATTTTACTATACCCGCTGTCCTGCCGAAGAAGATATGCAGGTCAAATGTAAAATATATGTCAGTGAAAGACAAGACGGTGTGTGGGAGACTGCGAACTCTATCAGAGAAATCAATACTGCCGGACACAAGAGTTCCACGCCTTTTATTACCACAGACAATCGGGGAACTGAGCGCATTTATTTCAGTTCCGACAGACCCAATGGCAAAGGCGGACTTGATATATGGTACGTCGTCAGAAGAAGTGACGGCAGCTATTCAAAAGCGGTCAATTTTTCGGGTATCAATACGCCTTACGACGAAACCACGCCTTATCAAGATGCGACTTCCGGCGATTTTTACTTTAGCTCCAACGGCTATCCGGGTTTTGGCGGGCTTGATATTTTTACAATCAAATCGGGAGAAGGAAGCGAGGTAAAAAACATGGGTAAGCCCATCAATTCAAATGCTGACGATACCTATTATATCAAATCAAAAAACGGTAAATACAGCTATTTGGTTTCTAATCGCATCAATACCTATAATGATATAGCCAGCCAAACCTGTTGCGATAATATCTATGCTATTACTTACGGCGTAGCCGACCTCGAACCCTATGTGCCTGTCGAAGAAGACGGTATTGCAGTCATCGGTTTTGTATATGCCACCGGCGATGAAGGTAGTACAGCACTGGAAAATGCACGACTGAAAATATTTGACAATTCCCGCTCAAGCAATCCCCGTTTGCTCGAAGGTGTCAATTCCAGTTCGTACAGCGGCTACCGTATTCCGCTCGAACGCAATCAAACCTACCTTATTGAAATCAGTAAAGACGGATTTTTGAAAGAAACTATGACCATCAATACCAGAGGTGTAAAAGGCAATAAAACCTACCGCAAAGATGTATATCTGGTACAAAAAGGCATCACCCTCACAGGTAAAGTCTATACACAAGATGAAGCGGGAAATGCCAGACCTTATAATAGTGCCGACATCAGCATTATCCAAAAAGACATCACAGGTGCAGATAAATTCGTCAAAGAAGTCAGCTCCACGCCCGAAGGCTATAAGGTCTTTCTTCCATCGGGTGCCGAGTATAAAATACAAACCAATGTTCCGAACTATCTGGTCTCCAATTATGAGATAGATGCCCGAAACACTGCGGGTGCTATTGAAAATAAAAAAGACATCATACTGATACCAAAAAAAGAAGGTCGCACCTTCAAAATTGATAATATATACTACGATACCAATAGCGCGAAATTGCGAACCAACTCCTATCAATCGCTCAATGAATTGATTAGCCTACTCACTGCCAATCCCGGACTACGTATAGAAATCGGCGCACATACAGATTCGAGTGGCGAGACCTCCTACAATCAAAGACTCTCTACCAAACGCGCCGAAAGTGTGCTCAATTATCTCGCCGCCGCAGGTATAGCACTCGACCGCCTTACGGCAAAAGGCTACGGCGAAACTCAACCCATTGCCCCTAATGATACTGAAGATAATAAACAACTCAACAGACGCACTGAGTTTAAAATCATGTCATTGAATTAGTACATTGATAAAAAAGTTTTTCAACTTTTTTTTGAATAATGAATATCGAAGTATAATGCCTCAAAAAACCCAAAAGAAAATGTCTTGCTGAATTTATTTCAGCATCTCCCAAGCTATCGGCACAATATTAAGGGTGAGCTAAGATTTTGTATTTTGATATAAGTTAATAAGTTAGAGCATTTTTCATCAGCCGTTTTCCATTGTTCGGGAGATACTGAAATAAATTCAGCAAGACGTTTTCTCTTAGTGTTTTTGGGTGACGTTCAAACTTCGTAGTTCGATATTCGTTATTCAAAAAACACTCACGTCCTATTTACGAGTCACAATCACCAACAGATGAAATATTGCAGCCACTGTGGTCAATCGGTTGAGCTTAGGGATATTCCCGGCGATAATATACAGCGTTATCAATGCGAATCCTGTGCGATGATTCATTATCAGAACCCTAAAATGGTGGTCGGATGTTTGCCTGTATATGAGGACAAAATCTTGTTGTGCAAACGCGCCATAGAACCCCGAAGCGGCTATTGGAATCTGCCTGCGGGCTACCTCGAAAACGGCGAATCTGCCGAAACAGGTGCGATGCGCGAAGTATGGGAAGAAGCCCTCGCCAAAGTCGAAATTACAGGTGTTCATTCCCTGTACAGCATTCCGCGCATCAATCAAATTTATATCTTTTTTCTTGCCCGATTGACAGCACCGGACTTCGGAATAGGAGAAGAAAGTTTGGATGTACGGCTGTTTACCGAAGCCGAAATCCCCTGGCAGGACATGGCTTTTACCTCATCGGTACATGCTTTGAAACGCTATTTTGAAGATAGAAAAAATGAGGTACAATATACACATCAAGGAGAGTATCCGATGACCTGAGAAATGTAAAATCCCGTCATTCGTCGGGACAAGTTGTAGAATAATAAATGTAAAATCCCGTTTCATCGGAACAAGTTATAAAAGTGTCGATAATACGTGTTTTTTTATTTTATATAAAGTATTTTTTAAATAAAATAAAATTATTATTAATAAAATTCACGTTATAATACTTTTACATTTTAAATTTATTATTTTACATTTTACATTAAAAAATTAATTAAGACCTAATGGCATCCACCGGATTCATATTAGCTGCAAAAATAGCCGGAAGAATACCCGCAAACACACCAATAATCATGGACAAGCCTGCGCCGAGTAAAATATTTTTAAGCGTCAGCGTAAAGACAAAAGTACCTGTCATATTAGCCAGTTCGATGACACCATACACCATTAATAAGCCCATAATTCCACCAATGAGGCAAAGGACAATCGACTCCACCAGAAACTCCAGCAAAATCACATAACGCTTCGCACCAAGTGCCTTTTTGATGCCGATAATATTGGTGCGTTCTTTCACCGAAACGAACATAATATTTGCCACACCAAAACCACCGACCAATATCGCAAATCCGCCGATAACCCACCCCACTAAACCAATAACACTAAATATACTATCAAATACATTGGATAAAATAGAGAGCTTGTTGAGCGCGAAATTACTTTTTTCTTTCGGGCGTAAGCGTCGTTCACCACGTACTGCGGCAGTGACTTCTCCTTCCAAGTCTTCCATAGAATATCCCGCTCCGGCTCTGGCATTCACAAAAGCCCTGCGACTGCGTTTTACATTCATAAATTTCTGTGCAGTGGGTACAGCCATCAGCACAATTTCATCAAAATTCATGACACGTAATAAGCTGTTCCCCTCTTTTTCCAATACACCTATCACCTTGTATTTCTGCCCCATAATCTTGACTCGCTTGCCGATAGGGTTGATGTCACCAAAAAGTTTTTTGGCAACTACGGCACCCATTACCACGTGATTCACGCCCGTCTGATATTCGCCTCGCGTCAGGTATCTACCCTCCGCAAAGTTGAAATTATACATCTTTGCATAATCATACGTAATACCCAAAACAGTAACACCTGATACATTACTGGATTTGTATTCTATTATTTTTGAGCCAATTACGGCAGCATAAGAAGCAATCTCGGCAGATTGTACATTGGCTTGAATCGCCTCATAATCATCATAATCCGGTCGGGGGTAGCGAATCCACTTCCAGTAAGTAGCATCGGGGTCTTGCCCCCAACTGAATCTGTCCAGATACACCACATCATCCCCCAATTTATCAAAACTACTCCGAATATTCATCTCCAACGAATCCACCGCCGACAGCACCGAAATGATACTCCATATCCCAATCGTAATACCCAACAAGGACAGGAAAGACCGCAGCTTATTGGAAGCCAATTGCTGAAAAGCCATCGCAATACTCTCTGTCAGAAATTTGAAAAATAGCATCTTTTTTAGTTGATGGAGTGATTAGTTTGTTTAGTTGATTTAGTTGATGGAGTTTATTTAGTTGATGGAGTGATTAGTTTATAAAGTTTATTTAGTTGATAGAGGTTTGAGTTTATACTTTATCAATTCTATAAACTCTATAAACTCTATCAACCCTATAAACTCCATCCTATCCACAAATGTATAAAAGTTTTTTTATTTTATAAAAATCATTCGATGAACAGGCATAATTCATCTGCCAAAGTAACAAAACTGTACTGACGACTTTAGCCGTCAAGTGGTTCATTGTTCCGCGACGACTAAAGTCGTCGGTACTTCATCCTATCGACATTTTTATAATAAAAAAAGACCACATTATAACGATAAAAAAATCCACGCAATCTGCCAAATCCGCTTAAATCCGCATTCCAATCCTGCGTTAGTTCGTTCCGTCCGCCGTCCGCCGTCCACCATTCACTGCGTCAAACGTCTTTCTTTTTTTAATAAAAAAACTCCACACAATACTGCCTCTGAAAATACCTTGTGTATTGGCTTCGCCAATATTTTTTTGTATAATTATTTTTCGGATATTTTTTCTCTTTTTTAATGTTTTAAAAATAGTAAAATAAAAATAGAAATGCGCTTTGAGTATCGCCCCGATGTGTCTGAATTTCCCTTCTGTCAGAAAACGTGCAGCCGCCACGCCGTCTAGCAACAATCTTGCGGGAATCAACCAAAGTAAGCGTCCGGCAGTTTCATTTTTCAATAATGTGACCAGACTATTTCGGAAATTCAGATAGGCTTTACGCGGATTTTCAACATCCAATGTACCACCGCCAACGTGATAGACCACCGATTGAGGTTGCGCTAACACCTTGTAACCCAATTGTTTGAGTCGCCAACACAAATCAATCTCCTCCATGTGAGCAAAAAAATCACCGTCCAGTCCACCCGCTTCGTGGTAGAGTTGCGCCCGTACAAACATCGCCGCACCACTTGCCCAAAAAATCTCCTGCACATCATCGTATTGTCCTTCGTCGGCTTCGCGGTGAAACAGTATCCGCCCCCGACAAAAAGGATAACCCAAGTTGTCCATCCAACCGCCTGCACCTCCGGCATGTTCAAATAAATGCTTTTCGTGATAGCTCAAAATTTTAGGTTGTGCTGCGGCAATCATCGCATCATTTTCCATAAGATGGATGACAGGCTGTATCCACCCCTCCGGCACTTCTACATCCGAATTGAGGAGTACATAATAATCCGCTTCGACCTGCCCCAATGCCTGATTATAGCCTTCCGCAAAACCATAATTTTCAGGCAACTCCAGCAAACGCACCGCCGGATAATGCCGTTTCAAAAAATCCACCGAATCATCCGTAGAGCCATTATCCGCTACCCAAATCTCCACACCCGCATACACGCTCGCCACCACCGAAGGCAGAAACTGCTCCAAGTAGCCTTGTCCATTATAATTCAAAATAACGACGGCGATTGTTGGCATGTGTAATTAGTGTTGTAGTGTTGTGGTATTGTAGTGTTGTGGTATTGTTGTGGTATTGTAGTGTTGTGGTGTTATGGTGGTGTGTGGTGGTGTAGTGTTCTTATTGTCGTGTTGAAATATTTAGTACTATCGCGTCTCAAAACTAAGAACTTCAACACTACAACACTTCAACACATCAATACTTCAACACTTGCTCTCTATCTTCGGCGAGTTGTTTTTTGAGGGCATCTATACTCTCAAAACGTATATCGCCGCGTATGTGTGCGGTGAACTCAACTGTAAGGTATTTATCGTAAATATTTTCATTAAAATCAAAAATGTTGACTTCGAGGGTTTTGTAGGTATTGTCAAGTGATTTGCCAATGTAGAGCATCGACTTATAAGTTTGATTAT
Organism: uncultured Saprospiraceae bacterium; assembly: GCA_938028705.1. Classification (GTDB taxonomy): domain Bacteria; phylum Bacteroidota; class Bacteroidia; order Chitinophagales; family Saprospiraceae; genus JAHDEO01. The sequence goes on from CALIZI010000178.1 coordinate 8,329, forward strand.
CGTAAAAAACACGGGCAGCATACACGCCGTCTGCGGGTATAATTTTGTGTCGGTCTTCTACCGCAACATTGGCAGTGGGAAAACCGATGGTATTACCGATTTGCTTGCCGCGCACCACCTGACCACTGACTGTAAATGGATGATTGAGCAGAGAGGTAGCAGTCTTAATATCTCCCGAAAGTATGCTGTTTCTGATTTTAGTAGAACTTACAACAATATCATCAACTACCTGTTTTTCAATCTCTTGTACTTTATAATTAAACTGCTGCTCAAACCTCCGAAGGTAGTCAATATTCCCCTCGCGGCGATTGCCAAAACGATGGTCGTAACCGATAACGATACGCGCCGGATGAATTTTATCGACCAAAAAATGTTGAATATACTCGTCGGGAGATTGTTGGGAAAAGGCTTTGGTAAAAGGTGCTACAATGACATTTTGAATACCGAATTGTCGGAATAATTCGATTTTTTCGTCTATCGTCGTGATAAGTTTTAGGGAGGTATCGTTGGGGTTGACGACCAAGCGCGGGTGTGGGTGAAAAGTCACCAATACACTCTCTCCGTCAATGTCTTGTGCCAATTGGTTGACTTGTCGTATAATCTCCTGATGACCATGATGTACACCATCATAAGAGCCAATGGTGACTACGGCATTTCTAAATTCAGGCAGCAGGGAGAGGTCTCTGTAAACATTCATTATTTGCTCAATAAGGCGCAAAAATAGCACTTTTAACGGGGATTCGCAAGGGCTAAGGCAATACTACAACTCGCGCCTTATCATTATCACAAAAGCACAGGGTTTAAACCTGCGCTTTTGTGATAAACATTTTCGCTCATCTGTACTATAAGGTGAAAATCGGGTAGTGTAGTGGATGTAATGCTATTGAACCACGAAGCACACAAAGGACACGAAAGTCGAATAGACCCCGTTCTTCAACGGGGCAGGCTGCAGAGTTCACAAAGTATTTCTAAATATTTAATAATGAATTTCTTATACTAT
>CALIZI010000179.1 GCA_938028705.1 uncultured Saprospiraceae bacterium
TATAGCAATATAACAATGAAACATTTTGTAAAATAAAAAGTATAATTTTAAACCTAATACAGTATAATATAGTTGGCATTTTGCTCTTGAATTTGGGCTAAAACTCGTCTGACATTTTCAAAATTCACTGATGATGTCATATTTTTCCTGCAAAGTTTAAATGTCTGACGAGTTTTAGTCCAAATTCGGAAAAAATATCCCATGTTAAATACAAACATATTTTCATTTTTAAAACATGACATTATCAAGCTAAAGCAGCCATTACAGGGTCTTAATTGCTCTCAGTTCAATTTGAAATTAAAGATTTGTCCTGCACCCATCATTTTCACCTGTAATAAAATGTCAACCAATTTTCTAAACATGCCAATATCTTGTATTATTTTTGTGTAATGAAAAGAATAACAGACCACATCGTCTATGCAGTACCGGATTTAGAGGCAACTATGGATTGGTTTGAAAAAGAAACCGGAGTACGTCCTGTATTTGGCGGCTACCACAAAACGCAAGGTACAAAAAATGCTATCGTAAATTTGGGCAATGAATGTTATCTGGAAATTTTGGCGATAGATGAAGGAAATACGGCAATCGGCACACCCCGCTGGATGGGCATTGATATGATAGAAAGTCCGCAGATAACGAGGTGGTCTTTGAAGTCTGATAATCTTCGGCAAGACAGCAAAATTTTAAAAAAATACCATGCAGAAATGGGCAATATTCAAGGCGGACAACGACAAACAAGCACAGGAAATACCCTGACTTGGGAAATGATACTGCCCCTTGCCACACCTGCCGTAGAACTTGCACCCTTTATGACGGACTGGCAACATTCAGCCACACATCCTACACATAATATGATTCAAAAATGTCAATTAATTGCTTTATCTTGCACACACCCAAATCCTTCTGCGATTCAAGATATATTCAAGGAATTGGGTATTGATATGACGATTGCAAAAGGTGAAAAAGCAGTGATTAATGCGAAAATTAAACATCCGAATGGTGTGATTGATATTTAAATATATTTTAAAATGAATACTGTAATAAAATTTTTATCGGCTTTAATATTTTTTATTTTTTTTATAGCTTGTAATAGTAATCAAGGTCCGCTTGTGGATTATAATAAGCTGGAAATGAGGGAGATAAATGGTGTAAAGACAGCTTTTTTGGATGGTCAAAAATTTACCGGACAATCAAATTATACCTTGTCGAGCGGCGTTTTACAATTTAAATATAGCTATAAAGACGGCTTGCAACACGGACCCTATGTGACCTATTATAGCAATGGCAATAAGCAAAAAGAAGGCACCTATAATCAAGGCAAACAGCATGGCGAGTATAAAGAATATTACCAAAGTGGACCGCTAAAATACCATTATATATGGGATAATGACAAGAAGGACGGCGATTGGAAAAGCTATTATGAAGGCGGCGAAAAGTGGACTTTACGACAATTTAATCAAGATAAACTAGATGGTAAAATTTATGTTTGGGATGAAACCGGACGGCTTGGTAAAGAGCAGACTTACAAGAATGGTAAGCAATTACAAAAGATAAATCACTTTGAAAAATTTGAAGATAGATAACGAAAAACTGTAGTTACTCCCCCCAAATTAGGACAGCAAATTAAGGAACAAAAAATGTTTTAAATTTGCAATTATGAAACGTAGAAAATTCACATACGGCGCATAATTGTCGAATTTATTTAATTTCTTTCACTGAGTATCAAAGAACTTTTGGTGTAAAGACCCAAAAAAGTACATCATTAAGTTATTGGACTTTGGACAAAATGGGAACTAGGGAATTGGGAAATTAGGTTTAGAATCGTAACTCATTGATAATCAATTGAATAATTTTTATTAATAAAATGAAACATGTAATTAATTACTTTTTGTAAAAATCTAAAAAAGTCCCGATAGTTATCGGGATTATCTAATTTCCCAATTCCCCAATTTTCTCTATCCAAAGCCCAATAAGTTACCCTATTTTATTCGAACACCACCCGTTTATCAAGTTCTTAAAAAATAAAAAAGTCATCGTATTTTGAAACATTTATCTCTGCCTTTCCGTAAAAGCCAACAAAATTAAGCACTCCTCATTTTCACTACAAATACACTCCAATAAAGCTCTTATCTTATCAAATTGCAGCAGCAATTTTCGAGCAATTTTATATCAAAAAAGATTGCTTTACCATAAAGCTTTATTATATTATATTTTTTTTCTTTATTTTTACAATAATATGACAATCTTATTATGTATTGATAAACAGCATATTAGAACTTTTTGTGTACACCTTTATCGGACAAGTACAGTGCTAAAACAATAAATAACATTACATTTAATATAGTCTTACTATATTTACCATGTCACTCATACTAAAATTATACACCCGGTAGAAAGTTATTATCATAATTTTGAATGTATCAACTAAACTGCACCTCTTTTAATCTCTCCATTCAAATGATGATGATATATTTAACTTTCACTCAAATGTATTCACAAGTGGTCTAACGGTAAATTTGTGATACCAATAGAGTATGTAAAAGTCAAAGTTCGTCCCATAATTTGGTAGCTTACCCTCCCAAATCTTTGCCTTTTACTTTTTAACATTAAATTTTATCAACCTATAACTGCACCCTTTTTGTGTAAAATTATACAAAAAGGGAATGGAATCGTATTGCCTAATCCAATCTATCCGCCACCGGGTTAGTCTATGTCATCAACAAATGTTGAGTTGCCAGCAACTCACCTATTGCCTAACACTAATTTAATTTTGACATGAAAAGACGAACTACTCTATCTAAAGTTTTGATGCCCATTTTGCCCCTGTTTTTATGGACAACTGCCATAGCCTCTCCCACCAATGACGATTGTAGTCTTGCTATTCCGCTTGATTTGGTCAGTGGACCGCTATCCTACGATAATAACGGTGCTACTGACTCGCCTGAAGCCGAACCAAGCTGTGAATACTATGAAGGTGGTGATGTTTGGTTCAATGTCACCATGCCTATGAGCGGACACCTTTCCGTAGAAACCTTCTCGGGTACAAATGAAAATCCATGCGTGGCATTATATCGTGGCAACTGTAATAATCTTTTAGAATATGATTGTCGCTACGATGGCAGCCCTACTAATAATGGCTGTATTACCATCCACGATGAAAATCTCGGTGGCGAGGAATTATTTATTCGCGTATTTCAGTACAATACCCATGTAGGCGGTACCTTCCAAATCAGCGCACATACACCTGAGATTCCTGATAATGATTTTTGTCAGTCAGCCGTCACGCTCAATGTCGGTTCATCCTGTTCGCCCAATTTATACACCAATGCCAACACCACAGATTCACCCTTCAATATCGGTACAACTTGTGGTTATCGCGGCGCAGATGTCTGGTTCAGAACACAAGTTCCTGCCAGTGGTCGCTTGGTCGTTGATGCGATGGGCATTGAAAATCCCGACCCCGTAATTGCCGTATTTACAGGCGATTGCAACAATTTAGGACAATACGATTGCCAACAAAAAGACAGCCCTACCGACGATGCACGCATCGTCATCAACGACCCCGAACTCGCCAATAGATTTATCTATCTCAATGTATTTCGCTACTTCAAACGCAATGGCGGTACATTTGAATTATGCGCTTACGAACCACAAATTCCCAACAACGATTTTTGCAGCAATGCCATTTCTCTGAATGTCAGTACAAGCTGTACACCCGTATCTTATACCAATGCGTTTACCACCACTTCCGGGCAACACGATGACCCTTCCTGTGGCTTATTCAGCGGTGGCGACGTATGGTTCAAATTCAATACTCCCGCAAGCGGCAAGTTCTCCGTTGATCTTGACCCCGGCACCAATGCGCTTCCTTATATGGCACTTTACACCGGTTCATGCAATAATTTTTCGGAATATGACTGTGGTGGATATGGCTATACAGGCGACCAAAAAATAACGGTCAATGACCCAAGCCTGTCCAATCAAACAGTTTACCTCAGGGTGTTTCAATATTATGAGCGCAACGGCGGTACATTTGACATCTGCCTTAAAGAACCCGCTGTACCGAATAATGATAATTGCAGCAATGCCGTTTCGCTTGCTGTCAATGGTTCGCAATGCACTCAATATACCTACACCAATGAGTACGCGACACCTTCCTCCGCACAGGTCGAAGAGCCTGACTGTGGTGAATATAAAGGTGGCGATGTATGGTTTAAATTTACTGTTCCCGCAAGCGGTCACTTAGTCATTGATGCGATTAATGGCACCAATAATGACCCTGTGCTTGGTGTATATTCCGGCAATTGTGGCAATTTTAATTTATATGATTGTCATTATGGTGGAATATTAGAAGGCTATAGTCGCGTGATGATTCACGATGAAAATATGGCAGGACAGACATTGCATTTAAGAGTATTTGAATCAGAAAATGAAGACGGCGGTACATTCGATTTATGTTTGTATGAACCCAATATTCCTGATAATGATTTTTGTAATGCCGCTGTTCATCTCGGTACGCCTACCGTTCAATGCAATACACAAACATACAGCAATCTCTACACCACACCTTCTAATGATGCAGCAGCACCAAGTTGTGGCAATTATCTTGGCGGCGATGTATGGTTTTCAGTCAATGTTCCTGCCAGCGGACATCTTGCCATTGATGCCATAGGCGGTACAAATGCCGACCCCGTCATCACCTTATATACAGGTACATGCGGCAATTTTACACAATACGATTGCCAATACAGAGGCGGACCCGATAATGAAAGTCGCATCATTGTCCACGATTCAAATCTTGCCGGACAAAAAGTCTATATTCGTACTTACCGCTACTTCCACAGAGAAGGTGGCACATTCAGCCTATGTACTTACGAACCCGATATTCCTGATAATGATTTTTGTAATAAAGCAACCAATCTCGGCATTATCGGTGAGGAGTGCGTACAAACGTCTTTCACCAATCAATACACAACCAATGACCCTGCAAATCCCTCGCCTTCCTGTGGTGTATTCCAAGGTGGCGATATATGGTTTAGCTTACAAATGCCTGCCAGTGGACATCTCGCCATTGATGCCTTTGGCGAAGGCAATCCCGACCCGGCATTGAGTATTTATACAGGCAACTGTAATAATATGACAGAGTACGATTGTCGTGACGACGGAAGCCCAAGCGACGACGCACGCATCGTGATACATGATGAAAGTCTTGCCGGACAAACCCTCTACCTGCGTACCTATCAGCGATATAGTAAAAACGGCGGTACGTTTGACCTCTGCCTATACGAACCGGATATTCCCGATAATGACAGATGTGTAGATGCACTCGAACTCCAAGTCAGCAAGGTCTGCGGCATGACTACTTACACCAATGCTTTTACCACGGATTCGCCCGAAACGCCGCCTACTTGTGGCTTGTATCGTGGTGGTGATGTATGGTTTAAGGCACAAGTTCCGGCAACCGGTCGTTTGGTGATTGATACAGATGATACTGACATTCAGCCGGTCATTGCCTTGTATAGAGGGAATTGTGACAACTTCATTAGCTATGATTGTGATTCCGGTGGCAGTATGAACGATAATGGCGGAAAGGCTTATATCAACGACCAGTCTTTAGCTAATCAAATGATTTATATTCGTGTTTTTCAATTTTATAATAGAAACGGCGGGTATTTTAAAATGTGTGTATTTGAACCGGAAATACCCGAAAATCAAACCTGCGGCAATGCTACCCTCTTGACTGTCACACAAAATCCGCAGTATCAATTATTTTCTAATGAATTTACGACTATTTCACTGGAAGGTAATCCCTCATGCGACAGCTATCAGGGCGGTGAAATATGGTTTAAAGTGGATATACCCTTTTCCGGTAAATTGACGCTGGATACCAGAGAAGTACAAATTAATGATACGGATATGTCGATCTATACCGGTACGTGTAATGGCTTGGTCGAATACGTTTGTGATGAAACCGGTGGTGCCGGAGATATGGCAAGAGTAAGCATACAAGATACGGATATTGCCGGGCAGACGGTCTATGTACAAGTCTGGCGAAGCGGCTCTCCTTATGGCGGTTTCTTTAGTATCAGTAGCCACGAATCCGATGTACTGCCCGTAGAACTCATCGACTTCAAAGCATCCATTGCCGATAATCGCAGCATACGCCTCAACTGGGCAACCGCCAGCGAAACCGACAACGATTATTTTGACCTCGAACACAGTACAGACGGTGTAAATTTCACCAAAATCGGCAGAATTGGCGGTGCAGGTACGACCGACATACAACAACGCTATGAGTGGATACACGAACAACCCGTTCCCGGTATCAACTACTATCGCCTTAAAGATGTGGACTTTGCAGGCAACAGCGAATATTCCAACACCATCAGTATCAGTCTTGGCAAACCCGGCAGCGATATTAGCGTCACTCCGAATCCTTTTGACAAAGAACTCATGTTATATTTTGACCAGCCGCTGGATTATAGTGCCTTAGTACAAGTCACTGATGTACATGGCAGAATCGTAGCCGAGTATCCACTCCAAGAAGGTATCATTAATTATTATATGAATATAGGTGAGCAACTGGAAAAAGGGGTTTATTTTATCACCGTTATGGACAACGAATTTGGCATACAAAAGTACGCCGGAAAGTTTTTAAGAAATTGATTGGATTGAAGTTCATCAAACAACCTGACTCCTCCTCCCACACTCTTTAACCTAAAGTGTAAAGCACCTGCGAAAGTGGGTGCTTTTTTTTATACTGTACGGGCTGTTTTAACTGCCCTTGTCTGTTGTGTTCTTGATAATTGCTTCCACCTCTGCTTCCGTCATATTATAAGAAGCAGCAATAACAGACATGGTCACGCCGTTTTTATACAAGTTCAAAATAGCTTCTACTCTATCCTCTTGAACAGCCTCGTATTCCCTCAAAGCTATCATTCGTTTTCTCATGTACTGGATTTTGGATTCAGCACGCTCTTCGGGTGTGAGGTCATCCACTGAGGCGCGATTGACGGCTTTGTTGATAGCGGGTTTATCGGTATTGATGTTGCTAAGGTCTTGCTCCTCTTTCATGGATTCTACGATGAGGTCAAGCCAGTCTTTTATAGCTTTCGGGGTGTCATCATTAGCATGTATAGCATTGAGCATCACCAGTTTATGATTGTGCATGTAACGTTTGTCGCCTTTGAGGGTTCTTGGATTGGTATCGGTAATTAATACATCATCTTTGAGGAGTTCGCCGTTTTTATTTTTGATTTTATAGGCAGAAGTGACTACCACAATAACATACACCTCTTTTTCATACGAATAATCCCGGCTGCTTTTTTGTAAATCCACCAAATTTGCATGAAAATAATGGGAAAAGCGGTCGTAAGCATAGTCATAGTCAACTTTTTGGATTTCGACAATGGCACGGTTAGTTGTATCTTCGGCATATAAATCCATCCTAAATTTGACGGCACTGACTTTACTGGGTAGTATTTTTTCGGTTTGTACTTTGTCAATTATAATGTCAATCCCCAATACGTCCTTCACAAATGCAGTAAAAATTTCTACATCCGTAAACACATTTTTAAAATGTACTTCATTGTCGAGACTGGCGATTTTCATATTGTAAAGATACTGAAATGTATGACATCTTGCAATATAGCATATCAGATTTTAACGGTGCCTACCGGAAATTAGTTCAATTTAAACTTTTTCCTTACCTTTAAGCAAACAAAAAACAGCGATATGAATAACCAAAAATTCATCATACAAATCCGCGACCACACCGCCGACAATTAACTCATTGTAAATTATTTCCGCATAGTATAATAATGATATAAAATTCATTACATTTGCTAAAGAACAAAAAATCGTTCAAATAAAAATTAATGTCTAACCATATCAAATATTATAAAGAAATTGATAGCTTAATTGACTACTCAATAGTATCTGAGCCAACCCAACTTTCTCTTTGGGAATCGCAGAATATGGTAAAAGACAGTTTGGATTTGATAGATAAAAATTCTCAAAAATACGAACCCATTAAAGCCAAAGCCCACACGCCTCCGTATAAGATTCATAAATATTTTGCAAGACGACCATGGAATGTATTTGCACAGATTATTTCAAAATTCAGCGAGGTAGATGATATCGTACTTGACCCTTTTTGCGGCGGTGGCGTAACGATTTATGAAGGTATCAAATTGGGAAGAAAAGTCATTGGTTTTGATTTAAATCCACTTTCTATTTTCGTGGTAGAAAGCATGTTGTTGAAGGGTAATGACATAAAATCCTTATTTGTAATATTCAAAGAATTAATTGATTATACGATTAATTTATACGATGATTATTATTTTGAATATGAAGGTGAGCAAATTCAAATACAGTGGACGGAGACTACTTTTTTAGTGGAATGTCCGGCTTGCCAAGAGCAAACTTCTCTTTCTAATGCCAATAAAATTCGTAATGGCATTTATCAATGTGAAAATAAAAACTGTGCATCACACGATTCAAAAAGTACAGGATTTGCTCAAAAAGATGCTACAAGAAAAGGTATCAAATATTTATCTTTGATAGGTCATAATGCCAATAAAAAAAGAGTCTCGAAATCGGTAAGTAAAGAAGATTTAACGAGATTGGATAAGCATTTAAAATATTTAGAAAATTTATGTAAAAAAAATAATATTGTACCCGCACAAGATATTATTCCTCTCAATTGGGATAGACAATATGAAGACCAACTCCAACAAAAAGGCATTATTCATTTTCAAGATTTATTTACCCGACGAAATTTATTAATCAATACACTTCTATTCCAAAAGATTAAATCTTACGAAAAAGAGCTAACAGAAAATGACTACCAACTCCTGCGAATTGCCTTTAGCAACACCGTAAAAGACAGCAATATTATGTCATTTACGAATACGGGTTGGCAAAGCGGAAAACCTACGACATGGAGCAAACACGCTTATTGGATTCCTTCTCAATTTTGTGAAGTAAATATCTTGTCTGCCTTTATCAAATCTCTGAAAAGGGTCAAAAATTCCATTTCACATAATAGAAAATTCAACTACGTAGTAAATAGAGCAAAATCCTTTCAAGATTTGACAGATGATGCCAATATTTTACTTCAAAACTGCGCGATATTCGAGGATAATATTCCTGATAATTCGGTAGATGCTATCATTACCGACCCGCCTTATGGCAGCAATGTTCAATATTTGGAACTCTCTCATTTTTGGCATGTTTGGAATAAAGATATGTACAAACAAGCACCGAATTTTGCTTTAGAAGCTGTTGCGAATCGCAAAAAAGGATTTGAAGGGGCAAAATCTATGTATGATTATGAAGATAATTTATACAGTGTCTTTGAAGCCGCACATCGCGTATTGAAACCCGAAAAATACATGATACTTACTTTTAATAATAAAGACATTAGTGCATGGTTAGCTTTGTTATTTTCTATTTTTAAGGCGGGTTTTACGCTGGATAAAGACGGGATTTATTTTCAAGATGGTGTGGAAAATTATAAGCAAACCGCCCATACAAAGTATGACGGTTCACCTTATGGAGATTTTATTTATATTTTTAAAAAATCAAACCAAACATTATCAAAAACTTATGATAATGAAAATGACTTTACCAATGATTTGCACACGGTTTTCTTAAAATATTTTAATGCAGATAATAATTTAGACAAATATTCTTTATTGATGAATATGTTTCACGAGGCGATTCCACTCATTGAAGGTTTTGCAAAATCTTATCTTGCCAATCAATCGCACAGTTTATATGCTAAATTTAATAAGTCATATTTAAAGAAAATTTATTAATGAGTAGAGTTAGTGAACAGAAGGTCATTCTTCATGAGGAATTGCATGAAAATCTCATTGCCGATTATACTAATTTGCTGGATGAATTGATAGAAAATTACCCTGTTTCAGAGGCTTTTCAATTCAAAAAATTAGTCAATTTCAATGAAAATAAAACACTGCCGATACACAGTTGGTACGAGTACAAACAAGGCTATGCAAAGTCTTTGGTAAAGGAGATTATTGCTCGTGAAAAACCGGATAAAAATGACTACATACTCGACCCTTTTTGTGGGGTAGGTACGACCAATTTGGTCTCAAAATCAATGGGTTATAATAGTATTGGTTTTGATATAAATCCGATGGCTTTCTTTGCTGCCAAAGTGAAATTGCACGATTATACCGACCAAGATATAGCATTAATAAAGGACTACATTAAAGGCTTTCATTCGCGTAAAAAATGGAAACTCAAATCCACTCCAAAAGTAGTTGATTCTTCTTTTTTGCCTCAACAGTTTGACCAATTATCAAGAATAAAAGCTTACATCGAATCATTAGAAAATAACGCAGCAAAGCATGTACTAAATTTGGCATATCTATCTATCATTGAAGATGCGTCTATAAGGATGAAAGATGGTAATGGCATTAAATTAAAAAGTAATAAAAAACAAATAGACGATTTATATTTATATTTTTTAGATAAATGCAAGAAAATGCTTAACGAATTGGCTGCAAGTCAATTTCCTGTACCTACGAAACATCATATTTTTAATAGCTCAATGTTGATAGACAAGAGTTTTGAGCAAATCAAATCTCACAAAGTCGCCTTGTCCGTTTTTTCACCGCCTTATGCCAATTGTTTTGATTATTGTGAAGTCTATAAATTGGAATTTTGGATGGGTGGTTTTGTGGAATCTTATGCAGGTTTTGCCAAATATCGGTCAATCGCTTTGCGTTCTCATGTCAATTCAAAATTTGACCATTCGATAAAAAATTATCAAGAAGATGTTGATGTAATAGCCAATTTAATTGCTACATTTAATATTTGGAATAAAAATATACCTGATATGCTGCGCGGTTATTTTGATGATATGTACGAGATACTTGCCCGTCAATTTCAACTGATGAAAAACGGTGCAAAATGTTATATCGTTGTTGCCAATTCAGCGTATAAAGGCATCATGGTGCCGACTGATTTATTGCTTGCAAAAATCGCCGTTGACATTGGTTATCAATATGTTGACATCATGTATGCGCGAAAAATCAGGGCTTCCGTACAACAAATGATTGAACTCAATGCCCAATACGGAAATTTGATGCGCGAATCCATTATCGAATTGCGAAAACCATGAAATATCACGACATACTCAAAGACAAACACTCGGATTGGCGGAGTATAGAAACCGCAATAGAAGCCTTGCCGAAAAGCAATGATAAAGGCGAGGTATTCGAGCAATTTGTGTATGCGTATTTGAAACTTCATCAGCAACTTTACCAAATCCAAGATGTGTATCGTGCGGGTTCGATTCCTACACAATACCTCAATCAATATCAATTGGAGAAAAAGGATAGCGGCGTGGACGGATTGATGATTTTGAAGAACCAAAAAGCGGCTGCCTACCAAGCCAAATTCAGAACGAATCGAAAAAAACCTTCCTATGATGAACTCGCAAAATTTTGGGTAGAAGCCCAACATACAGATTTTAATTATACGATTGCCAATTGTTATTCCATTACCAAATTAGCACAAAAACAAGCCAAGCATCTGCAAATATTGGTTGATGATTTTGACAATTTGGATGCAGATTTTTTTGAACAATTATATGAATTTACAAATAACTCAAAAACGATAAAACGGAAAATATTTGAACCCTACGATTTTCAAAAAAACATTATAGAAGATACGATAACCGGTTTTCAGACCGAAGAAAGAGGCAAAATCATCGCCGCTTGCGGAACGGGCAAAACACTGACTTCACTTTGGATAACAGAACGCTTGAAGGCAACTCAAACGCTCTTTCTTGCACCAAGTCTCGCACTTATCAAACAAACACTCGAAGCATGGGCAAATCAGACTTCAACACCCTTCAATTACCTTTGTGTTTGTAGTGATAAAACGGTTTCTGCCGACCTCGACGAAGGTGATATAAATGCCAATGACCTCAATATTCCGGTGACAACCAATGTTTTAGAAATCACGAATTTTATCACGCAAAAATCAAATCAACCCAAATATATTTTCTCTACTTACCAATCTATTCCCGTCATAGCCGAAGTATTTAACACAGTTAATGACTTTGAATTTGACTTAATTATATTCGACGAAGCCCACCGCACGGCAGGTGCAAAAGAAACCAATTTATTTGGGCTTGCATTGAATAATAATACGATTCCCGCCTCAAAAAGATTGTTTATGACCGCCACCGAAAGGCTTTTAAAGCCAAGTCTGAAACAAGCCGCAGAGGAAGCCGACAGGATTGTTTTTTCTATGGATGACGAAGACGTTTATGGCAAACTTTTTCATAGATTCAACTTCGGACAAGCTATTGAGGAGAAAGTCATATCGGATTATCAAGTCATTGTAGCGGGCATACAAGAAGCTGAAATATACGAGTGGATAAAAGAAAATAAAGACCTTGAAAACCTAACTAATACAGAGGAATTTCAAACAACTGCCCAAACCTTATTTGCCCAACTCATCCTCTCCAAAGCTCTCAAACAATATCCAATCCATAAAGTCATTACCTTTCATTCGTCGGTACACAATGCGAAGGTTTTTACCGGAAAAACAGCTAATCTTACTCCGCTTAAAACTGTCATACAAGAATTTAATCCAACTATAAATGACCAAGATTTGTACCTCTCACATATCAACGGCAGTATGCCCGTAGGTGACAGGCAGGAGATACTCGACTCCTTTAAATCCGCACAATATGCTGTCCTTTCCAATGCACGATGTCTTACCGAAGGGGTGGATGTGCCGATGATTGATTCCGTTTATTTTGTTGACCCTAAACATGCTATGATTGACATTGTACAGGCTTGTGGAAGGGCATTGAGAAAACCAAAAAATCAGCCGGATAAGACTGCATTTTTTATCATTCCGATACTTATTCCCGACCAAGAAAATGAAGATGAAATCCTTAATTCACAATCATTTGAAACCGTTTTTAATGTATTACAATCACTCCGCGACCAAGATGATAGACTTGCAGAATGGGTTAATGAATTGAATAAAAATGCAGTACGTGGTAAGATTCCTAAATTCAAAAATAAAAAATACAAACCTATTTCTTTGGTGCTTCCCAAACGTATTGATTTATCTGATTTTGAAGAAAAATTATATCTCAAAATTGCTACGGTTAATGCCAATCCTTCCATACGTTCCAAGAAAACCGATGATAAACGGAAGAGTGATTATAAGAGAATTTTCAGGACAATAAAAGATTACAACTTTGAGAAATATATGAATGGTTTGGTCAAACCGACCATTCAAAAATATCAATCAGGGCAAAAATCAATTCCTAATGAAGCATTAAAGATAGATAACAATAATGTGTCGCATACCCGTGAATTAGGTTTAATTCAAAAGGATGAAAATAAATCTCGACATCATATCATCACACCGCTTGGTGAAAAATATTTAAATAGGGAAATTGCTGATAAAGAGTTATTTAAAAGACAGATGCTGCGCTTTTCCGAATCAGATAATTCACGTATTATATTTCCGTATAGGTCTTTTATTAAAATTTTATTAGAAGTCGAATCGGTTAATTTTTATGAATTTATTTTTGCGATTTATACCATGCTTGATTCGTCCGAATCAAGTATCCGCAAAGCGGTAGATGATATTAATTTCCTGCGAAATAACTATCCTAATTTACCTCTCACCAGCCAAGCCAATCGAAAAAGTATCTTGGGAGATTTGAATAAACACTTCAATACTTCCTATGAAATCAATGAGATTTGGGGGAGTACGACTGTTAAAAATCAATTTGGTTATTTCAAGAACCATTTAAGTCTTTTTGATGAAATTATAAGCACCGACAATCAGTTCATTTATCTCAAAGAAAAATCAACTGCAAAAGCGCAAAATATCCTATCAATTGACAATAAACTCGAATACGAAACAGACTATTCTAAAATCCTCAAAAAATATATTTCAGCTTTTATCAAAGTAGTTATTTTTACAATTTGAACTATACGATTCAACAAAACGTTATTCAAACATTATCGCGTTCAGCACTTCAATATTAAAAAAATGAGTACAACGGAAGAAAAAAAGAACCTCAATTTCATAGAGCAAATCATAGAAAACGACTTGGCAGAAGGCAAGAACGACAATCGGGTACATACCCGTTTTCCGCCCGAGCCGAATGGTTTTTTGCACATCGGACATGCCAAGTCGATATGTTTGAATTTTATGATTGCGGGGCAGTACGGCGGCAAGACCAATTTGCGATTTGACGATACCAATCCGACCAAAGAAGACCAACGATACGTGGATGCGATACAGGAAGATATTGAGTGGTTGGGCTTTGAATGGGCGGGCGAGACGCTGTTTACTTCCGACTATTTCGGAACGCTGTACGACTATGCGGTGCGCCTTATCAAAGACGGCAAAGCATACGTAGATGATTCGACGGCAGAGGAGATGGCAGCCATCAAAGGTACGCCGACAGTGCCGGGCAAAAACAGCCCTTTTCGTGAACGGAGTGTGGAGGAAAATCTGGATTTATTTGCACGTATGAAGGCGGGTGAATTTGACGAAGGCGCGAAGGCATTACGTGCCAAAATAGACATGTCGCACCCGAATATGCACATGCGCGACCCGGTCATTTATCGCATCAAAAAAGCGCATCACCACCGCACAGGCAATGAGTGGAGTATCTACCCAATGTACGATTTTGCACATGGTTATTCGGATTCGATTGAGGGCATTACGCACTCCTTGTGTACGCTCGAATTTGAGGTGCATCGCCCTTTGTATGATTGGTTGATTGATGCGCTTGACTTGTATCATCCGCAACAAATTGAGTTTGCACGGCTCAACCTAAACTATACCGTCATGAGTAAGCGAAAATTGCTACAACTCGTTGAGGATGGCGTAGTTACGGATTGGGACGACCCGCGTATGCCTACAATTTCGGGGATGCGCCGACGCGGTTATACTGCCGCTGCGATTCGTAATTTTGCAACGCGCGTAGGCATTGCCAAGCGCGAAAATGTGATTGATTTGTCGCTACTCGAATTTTGTGTACGCGAAGATTTGAATAAAATAACGCCGCGTGTGATGACGGTGCTGAATCCCGTAAAATTGGTCATCACCAATTACCCCGAAGGCGAGACGGACGAAATGGAAGTCATCAATAATCCTGAACGCCCGGAGGATGGTTCGCGCAAGCTACCATTTAGCCGCGAATTGTATATTGAACGCGATGATTTTATGGAAGACCCGCCTAAGAAATTTTTCCGATTGGGTCCGGGCAGAAATGTGCGTTTGAAAGGCGCGTATATCATCAATTGCCATGATTTTGTGAAGGATGAAAAGGGCGAAGTTACGGAGATTCACTGCACTTATTATCCCGATTCGCGTAGCGGACAAGATACGAGTGGCATCAAGTCGAAAGGCGTATTGCATTGGGTGTCGATACCTCATGCGATAGATGTGGAAGTGCGTCAGTATGACCGCCTTTTTTCGGATGAATCGCCCGATGGTCACAAGGATAAATCGTTTATGGAATTTCTAAATCCCAATTCTTTGACTTGCATTACGGCGAAGGCTGAACCGAGTCTTGCCGAAGCGAAGGCGGGTGATAAATTTCAGTTTATGCGTAAAGGGTATTTTTGTGTTGACCCGGATTCTTCGGCTGATAAGGTGGTGTTTAATCGGACGGTGACGTTGCGGGATGGGTGGAAGAAGAAGTAGAGTGAATTATTCATCTAAGTAACCAGTAAATTTATGGCATACACCGGTGGTCCTTTGAATGAATTAAACGGTAAAATGGGAATTTCTGCCCCTTACAGGAGTGTTCCTGTCATGAAATTAATAAGGGCGCATCATCCTAAAAGTAAAGACGAATTAGTTGAACTCATAAAATGGCATTCAGAAAATAAGTGCGAATGTGGAATTGTCAGTCAGGGAACGATAGAATCCTTTGGAAAAAATCTTTATGAATCACAAATAAAATACTGGGGAACGTATAGATATAGCTTGCAAGACTGCATCCAATGGGAATACGATTTATTTATTGTCCAATCTCTAAAAGGTGGAATAATTGAGAACAAAGCTATCAGGGAACTCAAAAATAAAATTTCAGAATTCTCTTTTGAGGAAGCCGAAGGTTTTTTGGATGAGGAACTTAGGGTTGATATTATCATTAAAAAAGATTTTGATGTGATGGCTGGCATACAAGTCAAGCCTCTAACATTCAAGAAAATGAGACAAGAAGTAATTACCTTCAACAAAAAAGCCAATCAAAAATGGGGAAAACCTGTATTCTATCTTTACTACGATGGAGGTGAAAATTTTGTAAACATTGATGAACTTATTTTATCAATTCGTGAACTATCAATCAAATAATGTTTCTCCCTTACTTTTGAGTTCCTTACTCGCAAACTCTAAATTCAGAGGTTTCACAGAATTATAGCTTGCTAAAAAACGATTCCCTTTTTTATCTATTTTTGTAACAAATCGCAATTGAATATCAGTCTCTTGCTTTGTCATTACGGGAAATTTTAGGTTTTCATTATAGTGCTTTACCGGATTTTTCTTTGGGTCAGCATTTCTTTTTGTGATAAATTCAATATGTTGGTCGATTCGATTTTGGATTGCTGAATTAAAGAAATTAATCGGTGTAGATGCTATGTTGTCGGTAATGATGTCCGAAAACATTGGGTCAATTTCATACCCAATACTATTCCTGTTTGCAGCAATCGAAGCCAGTAAAGTTGTTCCGGTGCCTAAGAATGGGTCTAAAACTGTATCCCCTTGCAAAGAATACATGTTAATCAGTCTGTAAGGTAGTTCAAAGGGATAGGCAGCACTTCTTTTTCTTGTTTCAGAATTATTAATTTTCTGTTTAGTTCCTTTGAAATCCCACAAGTCAGAAAACCAGACATTTCTTTCTTCCCAGAAAAAAGCACTTTCTTTTCGTTCCTTTTTTTCGCTGGCTGTTTTGAATTGCCTTTTCCCTCCTTTTCTAAAAATGAGAATCCACTCATGTTCTAAAGTTACATAAGCACCCGCAGGCAGCATCCCCGAACCCATAAATTTATTCGGCGCATTGGTCTGTTTTCTCCAAAGTATGTTTGGTAAATTTGAAATACCTAACTTTTGAAATGCCGTTATGATTCTTGCATGATTTGGATACAGCGCAAAATGACCATTAATTGTCCGGGTGGCATCACCAATATTAATGCAGACAAATCCGCCGGGAATCAAGACTCTATTTACTTCTTGCCATATTTTATCAAGCTCTAAGTGCATCAGTTCAAATGCTTTTGCTCCATTATTTTCATCCAGACAGGCTTGTATTTCCGGGTTTTGTTTTGCCATAATTTCATCCCACATTTGAATCATGGGATAAGGAGGAGATGTTAAAACAAGTTCTATGGAATTATCTCTTAATTGCTCCATTTTCTGAGCAGCTCCAATGATTACCCTATGGTTTGTTGTCGCTGATTTCATTCCACAAATCTACAAAAAGTTATTTGAAGATGATGTTTGTTAAACATACCAAGTGCAGGACAAATCTTTAATTTCAAATTGAACTGAGTGCAAGTAAAACCCTGTAATGACTGCTTTAGCTGTCAAGTGAATAACATGAGACATTGTATAAGTAATTCATTTTAAATTAATTATAAAATTTAAATAAAAAAATACTTGACAGCTAAAGCAGTCATTACAGAACTCGCATTAAATCATTTTTTTACTAAAATTAAAGATTTGTCCTGCACCTCACATACCTAAAATATCAGCTCATTTTCAAAAGTAGTAAGAATATTTTACCTTTACCAAAAATGCAAAGAACTCTGTAAACCCCACAAACCAAACAATATGAAAAAAAATATAAATATAGAAGTTGATTTAGATAATAATCACACACCCAGAAAAATGCACTGGTCGGCAGATGATGGACAAAATAAAACGCCGCAAGAGTGTAAAGCGATGTTATTGTCCGTATTTGATGCAACGAATAAGGACACCTTAAAAATCGACTTGTGGACAACGCAAATGCAGGTACAGGAAATGGACCGCTTTTTTTATCAGACGTTGAAGGCAATGTCGCAGACCTATTTTAATGCCACCAAAAACCAAGAACTCGCCAATCATATCCGACAATTTGCAGAGTATTTTGGAGAAAAAACGGAGATAGTACCTAAGAAGGAGTAAAACTCAACTGCAATTTCAACCTCAACCTCAACTTCAAAAAAATATACACGGAAGTATCATATTTGAAAGTTTTTGAACTATATATTTTTAAAATAAAATTTATTATTATTTATATAAAATTAATAATAAATATTTTATAAAATATTTAAATTTAAATAATTTTTAAAATTATATATAATCGACAATCAAGTATGAACTGATTGTTAAAAATATCGCAAATAACTGTCTGTAAAGCCGTTGCATTTTTCATTTCTAAAGTCTTATTAAAAGAAGAAGACTTTGGACAACAAGTAATTAGGTGTGAAATGATTTATTTGTTTTTTAATTATAAAAATAATTTTAAAATATCGACAATTCACAAATTAACCTGACTACCTAATTTCCTAATAACCATAAACCATTATGCAACATCAATACATTTTAATTATATCACTCACGATAATATTTGCCTTATTTACACTGACTTTTACTTGTAAATCGGTCAAAACACAAAACACTATTTACTCATCAGCAAGCGGTATGAATATCACAAGCAAAGTAGGCGAAACCTTTGAAATTCAATTGAGCAGCACCCCTTCCTCCGGTTTTAAATGGATACTCGTAGAACCTCTCGACGATAAACTCCAATACATGGACACCCGCTACGACGATGCACCGAAAGACGACCCCGAAGGTTTTATGATTAATAATTCGGTCAATGAATGGCAGATTTTCAAAGCTGTCAAATCCGGCACTGCCGCCATTCAATTCAAATACGCTCAACCTTTCAATCCTGACGACCCCGAAGCTGAAATTCAGACCTATCAGGTGGTGATTGAATAATGTAATATCGTATTGAATATCGAATGACGAAGTGCATATTACTATACATGAACCCCAAAACAGAACGTCTTGCTGAAATAAATTCAGCAAGACGTTTTTTCTTGGTTTTTTTGAGCCATGTATAGTATCGTCTTAAAATTCTGATTTACAATATTTTATATAAAAGAGATACTTCGACATTCGATATTCCTTGTTCAATTTCGATATTCAAAAAAAGTTAAAAAACTTTTTTACTTTCGCACCCTATCCCGTTCCCGCCACGAATCGTATAGAGCCACTGAGAGAAATATCTTAGCAGCCGATTGTGTTCTGTCAGTATTGCCGAGTGCATTATACTCTATGCCGAAGCCGAGATTAAAGGTGTTATTATAATGTGCTTCCAAGCCAAACATCGGGTTCGTGAAAAACTCCAAATCGGTATTGACGGGAGAGGCATGAAAGACCGAAAATCCCCAAAATCCGTCAAAATCTTTGAGGTGATAATCGAAACCCAAAACCTGTACCATCAGATACACACTACTGTTATCTTCCCGAAAACCCACCAATGAAGGCGAAGCTACCGCCATGATAGGATTGGCTAATAAAATGACTTCTCCGCGAGCGGGTTCTTGTATAAAAGACTGATTATCAGTACGTTTATTCATGCGCCGTACTGCACGACTGCCATTGATGAAGTATTCCAGAATATTACGATTACGATAACCGTATGCGTATTTGCGGTCATACAACTGACGGATACGTCTGAGTTCCGGCAGTATATCCTCCTTGATTTTCACCTTAACGCCGTCCTCATATTTATCAATAATCAATTCCGACAAGACATCAAAATCCGCCTGATTTTTGAGGGTATAAGCCACCGCCCGAAGGTTGGTATCTTGTCCTGCTTCTTCAATATTAAACAGCTTGCCATCGCGCACAAAAAGCGTCCGTTCACCAAAATCATATACATCATAAATTAAATTATAATTATAATCTATAAAATTTTCGATATTTTGAGCGGTCTCGTATTTGGTGTAAGCCGAAACGATGTGTGGAGGCACAAGTTTATTGGTTTCCTTTTTTTCGATTTGATAAAAAGGTCGGGCAAGTGCTAAGTAATATTCGTAGTCTTTTTTCAGGTCATCGTCTAATGATGCAGCTTGCATTTGCAGGTTTTCATAAGCACTAATGATGTCTTGTGAGTATGCAGAAAGCGAAAAAAACATCATCATTAAAAGTAGTAAATACCTCATGTCTTTTGATTTTTTGGTGAGAGATTAGTGATTTGTAACTCGTGATTGGTAATTTGACTATATCATGTTCGATTTTTGTTTAATATAGTTGGCATTTTACTCTTGAATTTGGGCTAAAACTCGTCAGACATTTTCAAAATGTCAGACGAGTTTTAGCCCAAATTCGGAAAAAATATCCCATGTTAAACACAAACATATTTTTATTTTTAAAATATGACATTATCAAGTCAAGGATTACTTTACAAATAAAAATATAATTAATTTATAAAAAAATCAAGTTGATAATCATTTGGTAGTCCTGCAAATGTAATGCTGAAAGTTGGGCAAATGCCTTGCATTTCCAAAATGCAAGGCAAGTAAGGGCATTACATTTATAGCACTACCAATCATTTAACCTAAGTTAAATGATTAGGGAAAATATTTTTTAACAATAAAAATAAACTCATAGATACACAACATACATAAAAATGTACTTAATTTTGTCTCAGATTAACCATGTATGAACATCAATACACCAATCACGAAATAATATACACTATGCAATGTACAAAATTTAATATGAATATTTACAACTTTTTAAAATTAATGGGCTTATGCCTGTTGGCGGCGATGTGTGTACAATGCTCACCTATACATACAGCGCAACAAATGCTTATGGATTCACAGCGGGTTGACCCGTCTAAAGATGTCTATCGGGTGGGTTTTTATAATGTCGAAAATCTTTTTGATACGATAGATAGTCCGTTGAGAAAGGATGATGATTTTACGCCACAGGGCAGGAATCAATGGACAACGGAACGCTATGAGAAGAAACTGGCAGACTTGGCTAAAATCATTGATAAAATGGGGCAGCCGACCCTGTTAGGCTTATCGGAAGTGGAGAACAGTCGGGTGTGTCGGGATTTGGCACGTCAGGAGGTATTGAAGGCTGCGCGATATATTCCGATTCATCAGCAATCGCCTGATTTTCGGGGGATTGATGTGGCACTGATGTATAAAAAAGATGACTTCAAGGTGCAGACTTCGGACTTGATTCGCATTGATTTTCCGGCGGAGATTGTAGAGGATTATACGACTCGCGACATCCTGTATGTACAAGGTGTTTTGGATGGCTTTGAGGTGATACACATCTTTGTAAATCATTGGCCCTCAAGGCGTGGCGGTGCAGAAGCGAGCGAACCCAAGCGCGTTTATGTAGCTCAACAACTTCGGAAACATACAGACAAAATACTCGCCGACGACCCCGATGCACATATTGTGATGATGGGTGATTTTAATGATGAAACGGATAACAAAAGTACAAAAGAGATACTCGGCGGTGACTTTATGAACTGTATGTCAAAGCTCGACCAAGAGGGTAAAGGAACGTATAATTATAAGGGAGATTGGTCAATGCTCGATCATATTATTGTGTCGGATGCACTGGCATCGGGTAAGTGGCGATTGAAGGCACTGGAAGGTGTGGTGTTCAGAGAAGAGTGGATGATGTTTAAAAGCGAAAAGTACGGACCAACGCCCAACCGGACTTATGGCGGTCCGAATTATTATGGCGGATTCAGTGACCATCTGCCGGTGTATGTGGATTTGATTGCGAGGTAGTTGAACGGTTTATCAGTTGAACAGGTAATCAGGCTAACGTGAAGTGCTTTTCGTTAGCCTGATTAACCGTTCGATTGATTTACTGATTTACATTCATAAGCAGGAAGGCTATTTTGTCTTTATCGGCTTTGCCGCGAGTTCTTTTGCCTTTATGTGGCTTTTCGCCATGCGGATGCTTGCCAAATTCTTTCCTGATCTCGCCAACATACTTCTCTTTGATATTGTCCATATCTTCCTCCCACTGCGCTTTTTTGTCTTGAATTTCAAGGAGTAAAGCATTAATTTGAGTATCATATTTGTCAACGAGGGCTTGGGCGGCTTTGTATTGCGGCTCGTGTTTCTCTTTTACGATTTTCCATTTTCCATGCTTGTCGCGGGGAGCGTCTCCTTCCGCTTTCATTGCCTTCATTTCCTGTCGGGCGGCTTTGAGCGTTGTCCTTAGTTCCTTGATTTTCGCTTGGTCGGCAGTGCTGATATGTGGCTCCAGTTTTTTACGCTGCTCCAGCATAGCGGGCTTGATATTTTCATCTTTATACGCCTTCATTTCATCGCGCATCGCTTCTTTGTCCACGCTCTTCATTTTGTTTTTGAAGGCTTCTTTTTGTGCTTTTTTCTCAGCTTTTTTGGTATCAAATATCGCAATTTGTTCTGCGGTCAATAGCTTTTTGAATGCCACTTCCCGCTCCTCGCGGAGTTGGTGCAATTGTTCGCGTTTTGCACTGCGGTCGCCTTCTTGTTCGCGCAATGCTTCCATTTTTGTGTGATATGTTTTTCGCAACTCTTTTGCTTGTTCCTTTTGGGTGTCGCTAAGGTTGAGTGCTTCGATAAGGTGTTTCATACCATGCTCACGATGTCCTCTGTGGGCTTCGTCGTGCTGTGCATACGTGGGTAGTGTGAACATTATCGCCGCAAATAGGGCGATGATTAATTTTATATTTTTCATATTTATTTTAAAAATAAGTTTTAAGAAATGTGAGATGTATCAACGTTGTACAAATCTTTGACGGCAGGCAATGAGAAAGGTTTAAAAAGGCAGAAAAATGAATAGTATTTTTTTTGAAATTAATGGCTACCAGTTTATGGTTGGACAGTTCATAGTTCATAGTTATCATAATAACCTGAATTTCATCCCGATAGCTATACGGGATTGTAACTCACTGATTATCAAACTGTCCAACGTTAGACAGGTAGCCAAATTAATGATTATAAGTGCTTCAACAAAACTAAATAATGCTTTACAATTCACTGAATACGAATTAGTTATTGCACTTGAACTTAACATTACAATTCTCCAATATCTTCCCACCACAAATCGGGTCTGTCTTTGATGAATTGTTGCATCATTTCGATACACTCCGGCAGTTGCAAATTGATAACCTCTACGCCATGTTCTTCCATAAATTTCCACGCACCCTCGAAGGTTTTATTTTCAGCCACTATCACTTTCGGAATGTTAAATTGCACTATCGTACCCGCACACATATAGCAAGGCATTAGGGTTGAATATATGACCGTATCTTTGTACGAACCAATCCGTCCGGCATTGTTCAGACAGTCCATTTCACCATGCAAGATTGGGTTTTGTTCTTGTACTCGTTTGTTGTGTCCGGTGGCTAGGACCTCTCCATTTTTGATTAAGACAGAACCTATTGGAATGCCGCCTTCGGCAAGTCCTTTTTTGGCTTCATCTATTGCTAATCTCATAAATTCATCCATAGCTCTGTTATTTCTTTTACTGATTTAACCATCTCGACATTTTTTGGAATGCAACCTTATGTTCCACCAAATTTTCAGGTAGAAAACTTGCTTCAATATCCAAATTGAGTTGAGCTTTTTGTTCAGGTATGAGTTCAATATCGTCCGTTGCGGTTTGTGTAATCACACTTGCCAGGACTTCATATAAATGCTCTAAGAGTGCCTTGTCATTGACATTGGCAAGCATTTCTATCATGCCACCTTTTAATTCTAAAGTATTCATCTGAACTGATCTACTTTATTATTCTTTTGAAATTCAAATATAACTTAATTTTGGCAGTTTTGCCATTATAAAATTAAAAACTAATTTTATTTGATGTAGGTGCAAACATCACAAAAACGTTGAGGTTTAAACCCAACGCTTTTGCTATCTTGCGATAAACTTAGGACAAACTCGCCAAAGCTGATACTATATTCGATTCAATTCTTTGCATGACATTCTTACTGTCAGCTTTTTGAAAAGACTCGCCCGTAATTTTTTCATACAGTTCAATATAACGTTCCGAGACACTATCCACAAAATCGTCGGGCATCGCGGGGATGCTTTGTCCTTCCTTGCCTTGAAAGCCGTTTTCCATGAGCCACTCCCGCACAAATTCCTTTGACAGTTGCTTTTGTTTTTCCCCTGCAGCTTGTCGGTTTTCGTAACCCTCCAAATAAAAATATCGCGAACTATCCGGCGTATGCACCTCGTCAATCAGGTAAATTTTACCGTCCGCTTTTCCGAACTCATATTTGGTATCTACGAGTATCAAACCACGCTCTGCGGCTATCTCCGTACCGCGTTTGAACAAAGCTTGCGTATAATTTTCCAGTTGTATATAATCTGCTTCACTTACCAGTCCTTGTGCCAAAATTTCCTCACGCGAAATGTCCTCATCATGCCCTTCCAACGCCTTTGTGCTAGGCGTGATAATCGGTTCGGGGAAGCGGTCATTTTCCTTCATACCTTCCGGTAAAGCTACGCCACATAACTCACGTTTGCCTGATTTATATGTGCGCCAGGCATGACCCGTCAGGTAGCCGCGTATGACCATTTCTACCATAAAAGGTTCGCACTTAACACCAACCGCTACATTCGGGTCAGGAACGGTAAGTACCCAATTGGGTACGATGTCACTTGTTGCTTTAAGGAACTTTGCAGCGATTTGATTCAAGACCTGTCCCTTGTACGGAATAGGTCGCGGCAATACATGGTCGAAGGCAGAAATACGGTCACTGGCTACCATAACCAAGTATTTATCAACGGAATACACATCACGTACTTTTCCTCTGTAAAATTTGGTTTGACCCTTGAGTTCGAAATTGGTTTGTTGGATGCTTCGGTTTTCTATTGACATTTTTGTTCTCAATTTTTATGCTGTGAATAATTCTGTTTTGTTTTGATTTGCCCATTCCAATAATGCTTTATGCAAATTGGTTTTTCGGAAATGAACGTATGTGAATAACATTCTGAAGGCACTTGGAATACTATCTTCAACGAGTTTTCTCTTGCTCTTTTCTCTGATATATTTGGCGAATACATGAAGCGCATCATGTCCGTTTGTGAGTTGGAAAAGGTCAGCATTTTTCCGACTTAATTCATCAGTTTTTTGTGAGATAATGGTATCATCTTTTATTTTCGCATTTTCTGATTTAGTCAGTAAGCGCGATAAATATGTATCAAAATCCAAGCTAAAATTATCAAATGAAATCAGTGGCAAGAAATTAGTTTTCTTAAAGTTCAATTCAAGATTTTCGCGGTCATTCAGCCATTTTAAATAGCTGATTTTTTTAATACTTTTTAAAATATTATCACGAAGTTTGTGGTAGTTATTTTTCGGAATTTCTATGTATTCAAATAAAATAGCATGCAATACCTCGTCATGTGCCAACATCGTCATTTCAATATCGTGATAATCGGTCAGAAAAATATTTTTTTTCTCCTCATTTTTTTCTTCTAAATGTCTAGAATCAGCATCCAAAATACCCACGATGAGTCCGTATTCTTCCAATAATTCCTCTACACAATCTTCTACTTTTAGCTTGCCGCCGGGGATGTATTCAACCTTGCATTTATCCAAGTCAAATAGCTTTCTGAACAGGCGAATATCCGTATCACCCTCTACCATTATAAAGGTGACACCCCGATTATCGCGATGTAGCATATCAAGCCTGATTTCATCAAGTCTGTCTTGGTAAGTAATATCTTTTTTGTGGTTCATCAGATATCTGTCGTTAAATTATGTACCAAATCCCAGCGACCATTTACTATTGCAGGTGCATGTGTAGCAATCATCACTTGAAAATTTTGGAGTTCGATTATCCTGAGTAAATCTCGCACAAATTCTTTTTGCCATGTGATGTGTAGGGAGATTTCGGGTTCATCAACCAACACCAATGTATTTGGTGTGGTGTTGAATATCAATTCGTATAGTAAAATTACCTGATGTCGTTCACCGGATGATAATTCGTTCATTTTCAGGGCTTTACCTTTTGTCGTTTCAAAATAAAAACCCTTTTCACGAGTGATTTTTATAGATTTAAATGTAAAACGGCGTTTGTTCAGAATCTCTGTAAACAGGTCAAGTTTGGCTAATAATTCATCGAATGCAGATAGTTTTTTTTCTAAATCATTCAAATAGACAAATAGGGCTTTTGCATCATCCTCGCTATATTCAAGTGTTGCTTGTTTTTCGTATAAACCGTATTTGATGAGTTTGTTTTGTTTTGCTCTTAAATTTGTAAATCGCTCATCATATTCTTCTTTTGTGATTTTTCTTTTTTCGGAAATCAGGCGGTTAGGGTATGTACTATCAATATTTTGAGAAACAAAATTGAATTTTAAAATATCTTTTTCTATACTTAATTTCAGACTGTCTGCATAAGCTAAGATACTTGCTAACCTTTCTTCTTTACGAAAATGTTTAATGTTTTCGAATAGCCTTTGCTCTTTAATTAAGTAAATACCTATTTTGTCTATGATGGCTTTTGCTTTATCTGGCAAGGAGAAAAGTATAATCGGTGTACCCGGATTTTGATTTGCAATATCTTCAAGGTTGAACTTATTGCCATCTCTTCTGTGCATCCATTCCAATTCACCTACGGGCAACAAAAAAGACGACTTATCTATCTGTTCGATCATTCTGTCAAAGTCACCCTTATAATCATAAGATATTAGTGCTTCATCCTTTGTGTGAAAAAGAAATAAAAGTTTCGAGACTTCTTCTTTCTGATTAACATTTTTGATGATTTCAATAGAATCTCCATCACTCAACTCAATTACAATTCTATCAAAAACTAATGTATAAAAAAAGTAGAATTTCCTATTAAACAAACTATACAAAACATTCAAAATCGTCGTCTTCCCAAACCCATTCGGACCCGTCAAAATCAACACATTCTCTCCGTCTGCATACTCAATATCATAATCAAAAATCTCAAACAGCTTTTCAATTCTGATGGATTTGACCCGCATGGTGGTTTGGGTGTCCTGCCTTGTTATCGTCTCAATTGCGCTCATGATGACAGTCTTTTTAATTGTTTTTTTAGAAAATAGAATGACTACTAAAGGTATGCAAATTTAAGGTTTTTTATGCGCTATTCCAATTCTTAGCTCTTTTTCAAAGTTTCTTCGGATATACTCTATGATTTCTCCATATCTATAAAATATATCAGCCTGACAGTTAGTTATTAATCCCGTACCAACTCCTCAACACACACAAAAACACTATGCCGATACTATTGATATTAGTGCTATGCTTTACGGCTTATGCCGTTTATCGCTCATCGGGTGAATGGGTAAATCCCGAGGCTATGCCCCAACACTGGAAAATTTTACTCAGTCAGGAAGTCCGTTTTTATAATAATCTTGATGTGGACAAAAAACACTTATTTGAGTATAAGGTCATGGAATTTTTGGCAAATTGTAATATAACGCCCGTAGAAACTACCGTAGAAGATTTGGATAAAATACTCATCGCTTCAAGTGCTGTCATTCCGATTTTTGCCTTCCCCGAATGGAAATATTACAACCTGAATGAGGTCTTGCTTTACCCTTCCACTTTCAATCACGATTTTGAAACCGAAGGCGAAGACAGGCGGATATTGGGCATGGTCGGTACGGGTTATATGGAGGGCAAAATGATACTTTCCCGCGAGGCACTCCGACAAGGTTTTCAGAATGAAACTGACCGACGCAATACCGCTATTCACGAGTTTGTTCACCTGATTGACAAAGCCGACGGTACGATTGACGGCGTTCCCGAACTACTGCTCGATAAACAATACGTGCTGCCTTGGTTTGATATGGTGGAAAAGAAAATTGAAGAAATCAAAGCGGGTAAAAGCGACATCAATCCTTACGGTGCCACCAATCGGGCAGAGTTTTTTGCAGTACTCGGCGAGTATTTTTTTGAGTCACCCAAACTCCTCGAAAGCAAACACAAATACCTCTATGATTACCTCGAAAAAATATTTCACCAACGCCTTAGCGAGCGCGAATTTAAAACCGTAAAAGCCGAAATTGGTCGGAATGACCCTTGCCCTTGTGATAGTGGTAAGAAATTTAAAAAATGCTGTGGAGGGGTGGTTGGTTAGTTAATCAGGTAATTAGTTGAACAGGTAATCAGGCTAACATAGTAATCAAACGAAAATTAACTGATTGCTCATTCAACTAATTACCTGACTAATTTTTTCGCTCATTCATTCAAATTTGACATTAAATTTCTTGAAATTTGTGGACATATTCATCTCAATGATAAACTGACACATTCACTCATTGTACTCATTCACTCATTTTGTACATACTATGTTTCGTAAACTACTCTCCATACTCGGTATCCTGATTGGTACTGCTTTGCTTGCCTTAGTGGTCATTGCGGCTTTCTTTGAAGACCAAGTCGGCGAACTCTTTGTCCGCGAACTCAATAAAAGCCTGAAAAATGAACTTCGCATCGCTACGGTGGATTTATCATTAATTAAATATTTTCCTGAAGCGGGTGTCACATTAGAAGATGTTAATTTGCAAGGCGGATACAGTAAAAGCGGTACATTTTTGCAAGCGAAAAATATCTCTTTACGCTTTAGTGCCATGAGTTTGTTGAGTGGTAAATATGATATTAAAACCATAGATGTAGAAGATGGGGCGATGTTGATTTTGATTGACAAACAGGGTAGAGCGAGTTACGATATTTTTAAAGAAACCGATCAGGAAAGTAACAATACGGAATTTCAATTGGCATTGCAACGTGCCGCTTTGAAGAATGTTGAATTGATTTATATTGATGAAAATACCCAACAGGAAATTGCGATGAATATTGACGAAGCGGAAGTTTCAGGCGAGTTTTCTAATGAGAAATTTAAGATGAAAAGCACTGCCAATATCTTCTCCGGCTTCGTGGAAATTGAAGGCGACAGATACTTGGTCGGGAAAAATATCAGCTACGATGCCGATATTGATACCGACCTCAAAAACGGCAGATATCGCCTGAGAAATGTCGTGGTAAAAGTGGATAAGACCAATGCTTTCACAGTGGATGGCAGTATCGAATCAAAAGAAAAAAGCACGGATTATGACCTGACTATCAATGGAAAAGATTGTAATTTGAGTTCGGTATTGGATGTACTGCCACCGCAATATGCCAAGCCACTCGGCGATTTTGAAAGTACGGGAACCTTCTTTTTTAAATCATTCGTCAAGGGTCGATATGATGCCATTAATACGCCTTTAGTCAATATTTCTTTTGGATTAAATGACGGTAAAATCACCTCCCCGCGCCTTGACTACGCACTCAAAGATGCCTCCTTCAAAGCCTTGTTTGATAATGGTGGTAGCAAACCGAAAAATGGTTATTTTGATATGCCTAATTTCACAGGTATATTGCATGGTGAAGATATTGAAATGAACCTTCGTGCTACAAATCTGGACGACCCAAATATCCGTTTTGGTTTCAAGGGCAATGTTCCAATGGATGCCGTACACGACCTCTTAAACATACAAGGTATTGAAAACGGCGATGGTTTTTTTGAAGTTAAAGACCTTCTTGTGACCGGAAAATATAAGGATATGATTGACCCTTATGGCATTGCGCGGGTGAATGCCAAAGCCACCATGAATTTCGATGATTTTGAACTGGAAATGAATGGAAAAGCTGTCACAATTGAAGAAGGTGAAATGAGTTTGAATGACAATAAATTATCCGTAAAAGAAGTGAACATTACCGCACCCGGAACGGACGTTACAGTGACGGGGGATTTCAATAATCTCATTCCTGTTTTTTTCAAAGATTCCCTTAATTCAAAAGATGCTCACCTTCAATTCAATGCATTACTCAAAGGCGAATCACTGGATTTAGACCAATTATTCGACCTTGTTTCTACCGACATTGAAGAAGGAGACGTGCCGGAAGCCGTCTATGATTCATTGAAGCAGGATGATATAGCGCAAAATGAAGATTTTTTCGCACTCATGGATGGCACATTTGAAGCCAATATTAAGAACATAAATTATCGTAAAATTAATGGCAAAAACCTCACCGGACAATTAATTTTTAAAAATAAAAAACTCAAAATTCGTAATGTAAAGGTGGATGCCATGAAAGGCAATTTTACCCTACGCGGTGACGTTACTTTCGATGAAGCTCCCAACCTGACGACAAAAATTTATTGCGATGGTATTGATGCCAGAGAATTTTTCCGGCAAGCGGAAGATTTCGGGCAAGACTACCTCACTTATAAGAACATTAAAGGTACGCTTGATGCCAAAATTAAGATTGACGCAGAGTGGAACGAGGCGGGTGAATTTATGGATAATAAATTATTGGTATTGTCAGATGTCGAAATGACAAATGGTGAATTGATTGGTTTTAAAATGCTTGAAGATTTTTCAAAATATATAAAATTGCGCGACCTTCAACGTATCAAATTTACCAAGACCAATAATCAATTTGCCCTCAAAAACAACACCTTTTATATCCCCACAATGTTCATTCAAAGCAATGCCACCAACATGACACTCGCAGGCAGACACACAATGGAACATGACATGGATTACCTCATCAAAGTGAATGGCGGACAAACACTGCTCAATAAGTTCAAACGTTTCAACCCTTCACGTAAAGCATTGAAAGCCAAGAAGAAAGGCTTTATTAATATTTATACCCATGTTTCGGGAACGCTGGACGATTACGATTTTGTGTATGGAAAAAAGAACTACAAAAAGGTCTTGGATTCGGGTTTGGAGCGCAAATATGCACAGATACGCCGCGAGGTAAAAGAGCATCTTTCAGTAGATGCCCTCTACGAACCCGGCGATATGCTCGACGAAGGAGAACGCTCTCAAACTTCTATCAACTATGAGCTTACCGCCCCACAGCGTGTTGTACCACGACCTTCACAAGAGCCAATCACCACCCAAAAAACCAAGATCCCCGACGAAGAATACGACCCCAATCTCGACAAAGAAATAGACTTTTAGATAGTGTTGTAGTGTTGAAATGTTGTGGTGTTGAAGTGTTATGGTGTTGTAGTGTTGAAGTGTTGTGGTGTTGTAGTGTTGAAGTGTTGAAGTGTCGTAGTGTTGTAGTATCGTGGTATCAGGTTCTTTTAGTATAAATTACGAAACTAAGAACCACCACACTCCAACACCACAACACCACCACACCACAACACCGCAACACTCCAACACTCCAACACCTCAACACTTCAACACTCCAACACTCCAACACCTCAACACTTCAACACCTCAACACTAAACATGGATATTTATCAAAGAAAATCACGTTGGAAGCTCATTTTGTTTTTGGCGGGCTTGATGATTGTGCTGATTTCATTGGTTTATACCAATCAGATTGCACGACAAATTGCCGAAGAAGAAAAAGCAAAAGCCGAACTATGGGCATCTACCATCAATGCTGCCAATGGCAGTGTGGATGAACTGACTTTTATCCTCTCCATTTTGAGTTCCAATAAAACCATTCCGGCTATTCTGACCGACGAGCAGGGGCGTGTGCAAGAAATGATTAACCTTGACGAAAGTCGTGAAGGCGATGAAGAATATGTCCAAAGACAAATCGAAGAAATGAAAAATGCCCAACCGCCGATAGAGATTGAAAAGTACGGTGTCAGGCAAAAATTATATTATAAAAATACTCGTTTGTTGACCTTGCTCCAGTATTTTCCTTTCATTCAGTTGGGCTTAATTTCGCTGTTTTTGGGTGTTGGTTATTGGGCATTTAGCTCGGCACGAAGGGCAGAGCAAAACCAAGTGTGGGTCGGGATGTCGAAGGAAACGGCGCACCAACTCGGCACACCAATCAGCTCTATGGTGGCATGGCACGAACACCTCAAAGTAGAAGCCGAAGGCAATGAGTATCAAGAAGGTATCCTTAAAGAATTTCGTAAAGATATTAGCCGTTTGGAATTGATTGCCGAGCGTTTTTCCAAGATTGGTTCCAAACCTACCCTCGAACCTGTCAATATTTACAAAGTATTAGAACGTACTTTTGTGTATATGAAACGTCGCGCTCCGAAAAGTGTTGATTTTCAATATCCTGACGTTGAACAAGCCCCTATGCCGGTTCTGCTCAACCCGCCGCTTTTTGATTGGGTACTTGAAAATTTACTCAAAAATGCCTTAGATGCCTCCAACGGAAAAGGTACGATAGGTGCAGAGGTTTTTGAGGATGATAGCTATGTATATGTTGATATTTCGGATACCGGAAAAGGCATTGCTCCGGGCAAACTCAAAACCGTTTTTGAACCCGGCTACACCACCAAAAAACGTGGTTGGGGACTAGGACTTTCACTCACCAAGCGCATTGTTGAAAACTACCATTCTGGCAAGATTTTTGTAAAACAATCCTTACCTAATCAAGGAACGACATTCAGAATTCAACTACCCAAAAATTAGTGTATAAGTTGACTGGACATCGTGATAAACGCGTTTTTAGAAAATAATATTTTTTCTTATTTTTAAAATAATATTTTAATATTATTAATTTTTTAAAATAAAAATAAAATTAAATAATGTTTAATATTATTTAATTTGGTGAATTTTAAATTTGAATATTCCTTAAAATTTCCCACCTGCTAATATCACTATCCTGTAATCAAACACTAAATAAACCGGCTACTAATTCGTGAAGCAATGATCCAGTGTTCTCAAAATAATGTAGTATTGCATAGTATTATTCGTATAAAATGGATAATAATTTTACTTTGTATTAATATTACCTTATATGCTCATACCTCCATTCCCACACCTGATGAAGAGAATATTATCACTGTAATTGACGGCGTAATTGACGAACCGCTCGAAGCCGTCACGATATATAATCTCAATCAAAGTTTTTCTACCTTTACCGATGCTCGCGGACAAGCGGATATTACGGGAATTGCCTTGACAGATACCTTATTTTTTAGCTATATTTCTTATTGCGAACTCAAAATAAGTGTTAAGGATATTCGGAATAGTGGTAATAAAATATACATGGAACGGAATGCCGAAAAACTCGGTGAAGTCATTGTATATGGACACACAAAACGTATGGAACGCTCCGATGATATTCCGCCGATTGTAGAAGTTATTGGTGCAGAAGAAGTCGCATTTTCCAATCCGCAGACCTCCGCAGATATGCTTGCCAATACGGGAAGTGTCTTTGTACAGAAAAGTCAAATGGGTGGCGGCAGTCCGATTATTCGCGGATTTGAAGCCAATAAATTACTGATTGTTTTGGACGGTGTACGAATGAATAATGCGATTTACCGGAGCGGTCATTTGCAAAATGTGATTAGTATTGATAATGCGATTTTGGACAAAACAGAAATCGTATATGGTCCGGCTTCGGTCATTTATGGTAGCGACGCACTGGGCGGCGTGATGCACTTTTATACCCAAAAACCACAATTCCATGCCAAAGGAGATAAGAAATGGGCAAGCCATGTTATGACTCGTTTTGCATCTGCCAATATGGAAAAAACTGCACATTTTGATGTCAATTACGGCAATGAAAAATGGGCAACTCTATTAAGTGCTTCCTATTCCGATTTTGATGATTTGCTTGCCGGACGTGTCAAAAATCAACATCACCCCAATGGTTATGGTGAACGTCATTTTTATGCACAACGTATTGATAGTCAAGATACTGTATTAGAAAATGATAATCCTTTTCGACAAATCGGTACGGGTTTCGGGCGGCTTGATTTGGTGCAAAAAACACGTTTTCGGGTGCGTCAGAATATTGACCTAATGCTTAATCTTCAATATTCGACTACTACTGATGTTCCGCGTTATGACCAACTCACGCGAGGCGATACAATTACGCTTGAAACCGGAGAACCTTCCTACGATTTTAAATTTACGGAGTGGTATTACGGTCCGCAGTCGCGCCTGATGGCTGCCCTTTCGGCTGATATTGAGAGCGAGGAAAATATCTTCGACGATGCACGATTAATGTTCGCATTTCAAAAAATAGATGAAGACCGTATTACGCGGGATTATAATGATATTTGGCAAAATTATCGGCAAGAAGATGTATATGTATATTCGCTGAATGCAGATTTGAGCAAGCAAATTTTTCCGCATGTCAAAATATTATATGGCGGTGAAATGACCTATAATAAAGTCGTTTCTGAAGCACATCGCAGAAATCTTGCTACGGGCGATTCTTCTGCTATCACCACTCGCTATCCTAATGGAGGAAGTAACATGACAGGTTTTGCTATATATGCGAATGCCAATGCTCAAATCAAAAAGAACATCAACCTCATGAGCGGTGTGCGTTATTCGTATATTACACTTGGGGCAAAATTTGAAGAAACGGAGCTGATTACGCTTCCTTATTCCAATGTCAATTTTCAAATTCCTGCCCTTACAGGTAGCCTTGGCATGGCTTGGGATATGGGAAAAAATTATAACCTGCACATGCTTATTGCCAATGCTTTTCGTGCGCCCAATGTGGATGACGTGGGCAAAGTACGTTCCAAAAACGGCTTTGTTACCATACCACAACCCAATACTAATCCCGAAAATAGTATCGCTGCCGAAAAATCATTGAATGCCGAGATTTCGCTTGCCAAGAACTTCAAAAATGATGTCCGCATCAGCGGAACTTATTTTTATACCTACCTTTTTGATGCCATTGTGCGTCAACGAGATACGCTCCCGAATGGCTCACCGATTCTCTATTATGATGGTAATTTTGATACCATACAATCCAATATCAATGCGGGTGAAGCCTTCATATATGGTGTATCGGGTACATTACTTGCCCAATTGAATGAAGCCTTCCAATTCAAGGCTTCTGTCAATTATACTTACGGACACAATATCTCGGATAGTCGTCCGCTGGCTCACATTCCGCCGCTTTATGGTTTGGTGAGTTTGGATTATGAAAAAGAAAAAAGTCATTTCCAAGTCGTCGCACGGTATAATGGTTGGAAACACACCGCCAGATATGCCGACGATTCTTCCGACAACTTCGACAGAGCTACACCAGAGGGTACGCCACCGTGGTACACCTTCAATTTTTATGCTTCCCGCAACCTGTCTCGCTACCTTCGCCTTACCTGCGGAGTAGAAAATATATTAGACAAACATTATCGCCCTTTCTCCTCCGGAGTCAGTGCCGCCGGACGTAATTTTATGGTCGGCTTGCATGGGAAATTTTGATTCGTTTATTTATGATTCGTGATTCTTTTAGTTTTTTTATTTTTAATAAAAAATATATTATAAAATTATTTTATAAAAATAATAATAATTTAAAAATATTTTTTATAAAAAAACAAATTGCACGAATCACGAGTTACTAATCACAAATAAATAAATAAATCACTAACCTATGCACGAAATCTACATCCGACGTACTTTTGAATTGGCGCAGCGCGGGTTCTCCGGTGCAAGCCCTAATCCATTGGTTGGTTGTTGTATTGTTTGTAATGGTAAAATTATCGGAGAGGGTTGGCATCGGCAATACGGGGAGGCTCATGCAGAGGTAAATGCCATTGCAGATGTTGCGCCTGAAAACCACCATTTACTCTCACAATCAACACTTTACGTATCTTTAGAACCTTGTTGTTATCATGGCAATACACCGCCTTGTACCGATTTGATTTTGAAGCATCGGATACCGAATGTGGTGATGAGTAGTACAGACCCTAATCCGCGTATTTCGGGTGCTGGTGCAGCGCAATTGCGTAAGCATGGTGTAACAGTGACGACGGGTATATTGGCAGATGAAGGGGCTTGGCTGAATCGCCGTTTTTTTACTTATATTCAAAAAAAACGCCCTTATGTGATATTGAAATATGCACAATCTGTCGATGGTTTTATGGGTAAAAAAGATGAACAAATATGGATTAGCGGACAGGTAGCAAAGCGACTGACACATAAATGGCGAAGCGAGGAAGATGCTATTTTGGTGGGTACCAATACAGCCCGGATAGATAATCCGCAACTCAATACACGCCTTTGGAAAGGTAAGTCACCGATGCGTGTAGTGCCGGATAGGGTAGGGGGGCTGCCGCATGATTTACACATTTTTGATGGTGGTGTGAAAACGCAAATTTTTATAGATGAAATGACGAATTTACCTGATTCATCATATCATAATGTTTTTTTTACGAAAATAAATTTTACAGAAAAAGTAATACCGCAGATTTTAGATAATTTATTTGAACAGCGTATCAAATCAATTATAGTGGAAGGAGGTGCAGCTTTACTGAATAGTTTTATTTCGGAAAATCTTTGGGATGAAGCACGCATTTTTACGGCAAATCATGCTTTGAAAGAGGGGATTCGCGCACCGGAAATTAAGGGAGAACTCGTGGAACGAAAGAAGATAGGTAAGGATGTTCTGACTATTTTTAAATATTATATTCAATAATTTACAAACTATGAACTGACAACTATGAACCATGAACCATGAACTATGAACCATGAACCATGAACTACAATAAAAAAAGCTCCGGCTTTCGCTAACCGGAGCTACCACTAATATCCCTTTAGCCTTATAGGGAATGAGAACAATTATTATATTACATAAACTTATTTTTTTGTTTTAAGAGCCTGTCTGCCTTTTGACAGGCTCTTTTTAGGTTGATGATGATGTTTGTAGTCTCCAGAGTATTAGGTGTTTTTCTAAGATAATTTTTTCTTTTTTGAGGAAAAGAACTTATCCGAAGCTCTTTTGCTCCGGATAAGTAGAGAGTAATATGCCTCACATAAATAACTAAGAATAAATTTTTTGGTGGACTGTTTTTTACTAAAAAATACAGCTACAGCTTATTTTGCTCTATTTTTCATTTCATTTGACGGGGATAAAAATCCCTTATTTGGACCCTAGCGTAAAAAACAGCCCACCTTGGATTTCAATTTCTTTAATGCTTTGGTTATGGTGAGATGTAATGCTTATCCGAGGCACTTTTGCCTCGGATAAGCAGAGAGAGTAATATGCCTCACATAAATAACCAAGAATAAATCTTATTTTTTGAGGAGTATAAAATTAAGCGGACTGCCTACCCAAAAAAAGTTGGTATGATTGAATTTCATTTGACGAGATTAGGGTAAAATCCTCCAACAAATAGTTCCCTTTCTCAAGCAAAATCAGCCCGCTACACAGTATAATACTAATCTTATTGACAAGATAACATTAACACTGTTTGGTTTTCTGTATATTTTTTAATCAAGGAACTTTTATAAATAATTTTATTTTTTATAATTTAAAATAAAATTTATTTAATCACATTTAGGGTATTTCCTATATTTAGGTTTTGTCTGATTATCGCTTAAATTTTGTACTGATTATAGCGTTATCGCTTTGAATAGATAATATATAAATTCCTGATATTAAACCTCTTAAATCAATTTGCTTGTTATTAAATCCAAATTGCGTTTCTGTTATGGCTTCTTGATAAATCAAGCGACCCGTAACATCATATATGGATAAAGCATAAGGGGTGTAATCATCAGGAGAAGCGTATATGACATTAAGTTTATAATGTCTGTCTATATATACACTTTCTATATCTAATGCGCTCCTGTCATCTTTTTTCAGTATGAGTACAGGACTGTATTTTACGACTCCTTTAATGTCAATCATTTTGAGCCTGTAATATCCGCTGAGGAAGTAAGGGCTACTATCTTCAAACTGATAGGTATTGAGTTGCCCGTTGGCAAGAGCATCTACCCGACCAATGATGTCAAAGTTTAAGCCGTTTTCGGAGCGTTGTATTTCGAAGTGGTCACCTTCTATCCACGAATCGACCTTCCATTGCAACCATACTTTGTCATTCACATAACTTCCTATAAAGGACAGTAAATCCAGTGGCAACTTCGGCGCACATCCTACTGACACACTTTCCGACAGCACGTTGTTATTCGGATTTTGATCTATCGGAGTCTCCAACCATACTAATATGCTGTTTTCCGAATCCGGTGTAAAAAGCGGGTCAACCACTTCAATAATTTCACTAAACTCCAAGGTATCTCCCAGTTGCAACATATCTCCGTAGATGATAGTATCTTGGTAAACAGGCATCGGCAAGGTACCACCTCCAACCGGATCGCCAATATAGTAATTGAGGATTAAAGTATCCAGAAGTCTCGTTTCTGCACCGCTGTAATAGATACTAAAGTCGAGATACAAGGTATCTGGTTTATCACAAATCGTATCTCTGTCCAAGAATATCTCTTCCCACCTTATCCCCAAATCTGATTCGTAACAGCCTCCTAATAAGTATGTACTGTCAATAGCAAAATCATTTTCGGGTGTGGTGTCTAAGAACATCCGACTGACGGTAGGCCAAATTAAAACTAAATTGTGACCTAATGTGAATGGCGGATTTAAAGTAGCCATATTATAGCTACGAAACATCGTATCACCGGGTTCAAAAGTTTCATCATACAAGGTATCCTGATGTACAATTTGACTATCGTTATTTATTCCATAATTCAAATACAGTGTATCCACTGTTATCGTTTCCGTACCATTGTACCGAACTCCTGCATTTAAGTATAAACTATCACAGTATAATAATAAGGTATCTTGGTCAGGGGCTAAGGGTTCTAATATCCCTTCAAAATCTACATATTGACACCCTAAGAATGTACTGTCAATAGTAAAGTCATTTTCGGGTGTAGTATCCAAGAACATCTTGTTTGCCGTAGGCCAAATCAAGACGAGATTGTGTGCACCTGCATTGAATACGGGATTGAAAGTGCTGATATTATGACTGCGAAACATGACTTGTCCGGGTTCAAAAGTTTCGTTGTAGAATATTTCCTGATGTACAATACTATCTTGATTGATACCGTAATTCAAGTACAGTGTATCTACTGTTATGGTCTCGGCACCATTGTACCGCACCCCTGCATTGAGGTATAAGCTGTCTGTATCACAAAACAGTGTATCTTGTTCTGGAGCCAAGCTATCCAGTACGCCCTCAAAGTCAGCGTATATACAATTAACTGTCACGTCAATCGTCGAGGTATCATTCTCTGAATCTATACCTTCTAAATCTGATAGGAATTGTACAGTTATTGTATTCTCACCCAACTGGAAATTATCTATAATTTCAAGACAGGTTGTATCGTCTAATACTATACTTCCTTCTTCTAAAGTAATCGGAGTGTCCCAGAAAATATCATGGGTATAAAATGGTTCGGTTATTTCGGACACCTCACCTGTGTAATACTTTAGTGTTGCGGAACTCAAATCTAATGTTGTACCATTGTACCCTACATTAATCTGAAATTTGAGTGTATCTCCGATACAAACCGTATCGGATTGTTCGGCTAAAGAACTTAAAGAAACTTCAAAGTCTTGTGCATAAATCATCGGCTTTGCCAATATAAAGTAAAGCGTCACAAAAAGCACCTTTAATGTTTTTGAGTAGTAAGGGAACATATTAAATTCTTTTCGTTCTTAGTTGATACAAAAGTGCGGAGTATATCTTTATAAGAAAAGACAATACAAGTGAATTTCTTACAAATTCATTATTGTTACCGATATAAAAAAAACAGTATTTAAATAACGGTATTTTTTCATTTATTTAAAGAATGAACCACAAAAAACTGATAATTAAGAACTTATTAATTAATTTATTATTAAAGTTAAAGTAGGAAATTAAATATTTTTTTGTTAAAAAATCTTAATTTCTTACAAAATCATCTTAAATTTGGGGGCAGAAAATAATATTTTACCTACTTTTCTTAGTAGAACCGCATATACACTTAATGAAATATCAACTCACACATCTTATACAATCTTTAAACAAAGAAGAAATAAGGAATTTCAAATTATTTACTTCAAAGTATAAAAGTACGGGTACAAAAGCATTAGTTCAACTATTTGATATTATACGTAAAGAAAAAATTGATGAATATGATGATAAAATAGTGGATGTTGTCTTACCGGGGAGTACTAAAAATAATTATTATCGCTTGAAAAACAGACTAATACAAGAAATTGAAGATAGTTTGGCTGATTTATATAGAAAAAAAGATGAATCGTTTGAAGTGTTTAGATTACTTCGTTTAGCCAAAATATTTTTTTATAAATCAGATTATGAGAAATCTAAACGCTATCTTGATGAAGCTGAAAAAACAGCACTCAAATTGGAAGATTATGCCTCTATACATCTCATTTATGAGCAGTATGCTGCATTGATTCGCAATTTATCTAGCATAAATCCAATGGATTATATACGTAAAAAAAGAAAGTATAATAAAATTCATGAAAAAATAGAGGAAAATAAATTCCTTACTGCCACCATAAGTTATCAAATGCGTGTCACTAACTTTTCCGGCAAAAATAAAAACGTACATCAAACTCTAGATAATATCATAGAACAATTACAGGTGATGGATGAGTTAAAAGACTCTGTAACTGTTAAATTCGAGATTGATGTGTGTGTACGTCAATCTTTATTGCAAAGAAAGGAATTTAATGTATTAGCCGACTATTTAGAAGAAACACTACAAAAATTTACAGAGCGGGGATATTTTACCAAGCAACATCATAATTACAAAATTATAATGCTTACATGGACTATTAATACCAATGTAAAAATCAAACAATACAAAAAAGCCCTAATATATGTTGATAGATTAGAGGATGCACTCAAGGAATATAATGGTTTATATTATCAACAATATCTCTGGATATATCATACCTCTAAATTTGTTATCAACTCTTACATAGGCAACAACAAATTAGCGATTGAGTTAGGTGAAAAAGCCTTAAAAGAACATCAATTGACTATTGGGCATCCACATGCCATGGTTTATTTTCTTAATTTATCTACGGTCTATTATAATGACTTAAATGTGGACAAAGCCCTACACTACCTCTCCACCACCATAGCCGACCAATCTTTCAACAACCTTCCTCCGGTCTGGAAAATCAACCTTAAAATCGTAGAAGCCATATATCATGTAGAATCAGAAAATTACGATTATGCCAAAAATATATACGATAATATCAAAAGAACACATAGAAGCCTTTTGAAAGAAGAAGCCTATCAAAGAGAAAGTATGTTTTTGGATGTTTTGCGAGATATTATCCAACAACCCCGACCGTTTAAAAATGAAAAGGTAAAAACCAAAATCAATAACTTCCTTGATACCTATCCCGACTTCGAACCCGCTGCCAATGAAGGTATTAACTATAATATATGGCTATCTTCAAAAACCAAAAATACAACTTATTATGCAGAATTACTCGCACAATAGAAAAAAAAAGTGACAAAAAACAAATTCCAAAATTCAATTTTTTGTTGCTTGTTTTTTTGAATTTGGTATTTGGAATTTCTCAAACATTGTGTAATAAACGAAAAAAAAGCCCATTCAATGAATGAGCTTTTTTTTAAATGTGGGGTGGAAGACCGGATTTGAACCGGCGACTTCTGGTACCACAAACCAGCGCTCTAACCAACTGAGCTACAACCACCATGTTAAGTCAAAATTGACCTACTTTTATATAAAGCGATGCAAAGATAAAAAAGTTCACTCAAAGTCAAAAAAAAATCAACTTGAATATTAGAAATTCTTTGCAAAATATGGGGTGGAAAATCGGATTCGAACCGATGATCCGCAGCTCCACATGCTGCCGCTCTAACCAACTGAGCTACAACCACCGTTTTAATAATGCAATTCAAGCCGGAAAAGTTCCATACTCGTCATATTTTCTTACCAAGAATAATCTAAATTTCAACTTGCGTTGATACTTGCACTTGAACTTGATACTTGCACTTGCACTTTATTCGTACCTTTGCATCAAAATAAAAATCATGAAATACCTTTCATTTCTATTATTCATAATGGCTTTGACTTGTAATACACCTTCGC
Source organism: uncultured Saprospiraceae bacterium (assembly GCA_938028705.1). Taxonomy (GTDB): domain Bacteria; phylum Bacteroidota; class Bacteroidia; order Chitinophagales; family Saprospiraceae; genus JAHDEO01. The sequence goes on from CALIZI010000179.1 coordinate 41,929, forward strand.
CCAAAAACAGTGACAACACTAAAGTCAAAGACCCGCATAATGGCAAACCCACCAATCACCTGCTTGGTCAAAGCAGTCCTTACCTTTTACAGCATATTTACAACCCTGTGGATTGGTACCCCTGGGGCGAGGAGGCACTCAAAAAAGCCAAAGATGAAAATAAATTAATGATTATTAGTGTCGGTTATTCGGCTTGTCATTGGTGTCATGTTATGGAGCATGAATCTTTTGAAGATAGCCTTGTGGCAAGTGTGATGAACGAAAATTTTGTCAATATAAAAGTAGATAGAGAAGAACGCCCCGATATTGACGATGTGTATATGACCGCCTGCCACCTTACGGGGCGCGGCTCCTGCGGTTGGCCCCTCAATGCCTTTGCACTGCCCGATGGTCGTCCGTTTTGGGCGGGTACATATTTTCCGAAAAATAACTGGTTACAAATACTGGATAATATTCAAAATACTTATACCAACGAACCCGAAAAAATCACACAATCTGCTGAAGATATTACCAAAAATATCAGCCGCAGAGACGACCTTGTTTTCGTAGATGCAGATGAGAAATATACCGAACGCCGCTTGCGAAAAATTGCCCGAACTTTCGTAAAAACTATAGATATGGAAAAAGGCGGACGCAAGGCAAATCCCGAGCGTCCAAACAAATTTCCGATGCCCAATAATTATCAGTTTCTTCTTGAATATCAACATCTTAGCGACAGTAAAAGCACCTTGCAAGCCATAAAAGCTACGCTTGACAATATGGCAAACGGCGGTATTTATGACCAACTCGGCGGTGGCTTTGCCCGCTACTCTACCGACCCCAACTGGAAGGCACCACACTTCGAGAAAATGATGTATGATAATGGACAAATCGTTAGTTTGTACTCCTTTGCTTATCAAAAAATGAAAAAGGGTTTGTACAAGCAGCGGGTTTATGAAACACTAGATTGGGTAGAGCGTGAAATGACCTCGCCCGAAGGTGGTTTTTACTCCTCATTGGATGCCGATAGCGAAGGTGAAGAAGGTAAGTTTTATGTTTGGAAAAAATCCGAAATAGACGAAACACTTAGTAAAAAAACCGCTAAGATTTTTAACGATTATTACAGTGTGACATCCAAAGGAAATTGGGAACACGAAAACAATATTTTACATATCACCAAACGCCCCAAAGACATTGCACGCAAGCATGATATGAAACTCAAAGACCTCGAAAAACTGATGCTCAAAGCCAGAAAAGACCTCATGAAAGTCCGCGACAAACGCATTCGTCCCGGACTTGATGATAAAATTCTCACTTCATGGAATGCCATTATGCTCAAAGGTTATGCAGATGCTTATCGGGTATTTGGCGAACAAAAATTCTTAGATGCCGCACTCAAAAATGCCAATTTTCTCATCAATAACCAATTCAAAGAAGGTAATCGCCTTAATCGAAATTACAAAGACGGTAAATCGGTCATCAATGCTTTTTTGGATGATTATGCTCTGCTCATTGATGCTTTTGTTGCCTTGTATCAAGCCACTTTTGATGAGCAATGGCTCTACAAAGCCAACGACTTGACTAAATATGCTTTAGAAAATTTTTATGATAAAAAATCGCGAATGTTTTTCTATACTTCTTCGCAAGATGCACCCTTGGTTGCCCGTAAAAAGGAATTGAGTGATAATGTCATTCCTGCTTCCAATTCCGTTATGGCAAAAAATCTGTATCATCTTGGTACTTACCTTTATAATGACGACTATATCCAACAAGCCCGCGATATGTTGAACACCATGATTATCCAATTTGAAGATAGCGGGCAACCAAGTTTCTACTCCAATTGGTGTTCGTTGATGACCAAATTTGTAGCACCACCCTACGAAGTGGCGATAGTCGGTGATGATTTTGCTGAAAAAAGAAAGGAACTCGACAAACATTACCTTCCCAATGCCCTCTTACTCGGTGGCAAAACCGAAGGCACACTCGAACTCCTCAAAAATAAACTCGTGGAAGATAAAACAAAGATTTATGTCTGTAAAAAGAAGGTCTGTAAATTACCGGTAACGGAAGTTCGCAAAGCATTACCGTTGATAAAGTAGAAGGAGTGGAGAGTATAGAGTGTGAGAGTAAAGAGGGAGAGTGTTCAGAAAAGTGTGTCGCGCAGAGAACGCAGAGTTCGCAGAGGTCTGATAATCAAATCTCTGCGAACTCTGCGTT
>CALIZI010000180.1 GCA_938028705.1 uncultured Saprospiraceae bacterium
CCATTATTGAATAAAAATTAAAAATGAGATATGGGTACAAAAACAAATCGCACCCTGTTATTCACTTGACAGCTAAAGCAGTCATTACAGGGTCTTAATTGCTCTCAGTTCAATTTGAAATTAAAGATTTGTCCTGCACCCCAACAACAATACAATACTCAAACATGAAAATAATTTTTATGGGTACGCCGGATTTTGCCGTACCGTCATTAGATATATTGGTTCAAAATGGTTACGATGTGGTAGCGGTGATTACTGCGACAGATAAGATGGGCGGGCGCGGCGGCAAGCGACTCCTCGAATCGGCGGTGAAGAAGTATGCTGTGGCGCATAATATTCCGGTACTGCAACCGAAGAATCTTAAAAATAAGGATTTTTTGGAGGAACTGCGAAGTTATGAAGCTGATTTGCAGATAGTGGTGGCATTCAGGATGTTGCCTGTGGTGGTGTGGGATATGCCGCCGATGGGTACGTTTAATTTGCATGGTTCACTGCTGCCTAAGTATCGTGGTGCTGCACCGATTCATTGGGCGGTCATCAATGGTGAAAAGGAGACGGGTGTGACGACGTTTTTTTTGAAGCATGAAATTGATACGGGTAATATTTTGTTGAGTGAAAAAACGCCTATCGGCGAACACGAAACCACCGGAACGGTACACGATAGGTTGATGCACATCGGTGCGGATGTTGTGTTGAGAACCGTTAAGGCGATTGAAGCTGATGATTATACGCCAAAGGTGCAAGATGAAAGTATTGTTTCTCACGCACCCAAATTGCATGATGATACCTGCGAAATTGATTTTGACCAAAAGACGGAGAAGGTGTATAATTTTATTCGCGGACTTAGCTCCTACCCTGTTGCATGGACGACCTTAGATGATAAGAAATTGAAAATCTATCAATGCCGCCCCGAATATGAAGGACATGAAATAGAACCCGGCGAGTTGGTTCACGATAAAAAAACGCTCAAAATAGCTACCCGCGATGGTTTTATTGGGGTACACGAACTTCAACTGTCGGGTAGAAAACGGATGAAGACGGTGGATTTTTTGAATGGGTATAAGTTTTAGACTTTGGACAGAGGAAATTGGGGAATTGGGAAATTAGGTAAACCTTTCTTTCTTAGATTTTTACAAAAAGTGATTAATGACATGTTTTATTTTATTAATAAAATTTATTCAATTGATTATCAATGAGTTACGATTCTAAACCTAATTTCCCAATTCCCTAGTTCCCTTTTTGTCCAAAGTCCAAATAAGTTTTGAATGTCGAATATCGAACAAGGAATGTCGAAGTATCATAATGCTGCTTTATAATTCTGATTTATAATATTTTACACGAGGTAAATACTTCGATATTCAAAAAAGGGTTCTTTGATATTTTTTGCAAATAGTGTTTCACGCAGAGAACGCAGAGGTCGCAGAAAATTGATTATCAGCATTCTGCGTGAAAAAGCGTTTTATTGAATTTGCAAAAATTGTCAAAGAACCAAAAAAAAAGAACCGGATGCACAATCCCTTTGGATCTTAGCACCCGGCTACTCACACTAAAACTGCCTCTTGTCCGTATATCTGACGTGCAGACATACGGGTATATTTTGACCGCTCCGATACCTTTTACTACAAGGCATAGATTGGTTTTCGACATATAAAACAGCCGTTCCCTTGAATACCCAAAGGGTAATCATTAGATGTTGAAGAAGCTGCTCCTATGGTTGGATTTTCGAAGAATGTGGATAACGGAGCAGTGTTGTGAATATCGGTTGTTTTATTTGGGCTTGTGTTGTACTATTTCTTTATCGGAATTGTATAAATCATTGTTTTATAAATAGTTAAAAAATACCATTAGGTGATTTGTCTGATTACCTAATTAACGGATAAACTAATTAACTACCATTTATTGGTATCGTAAAATATACGGTCGTGCCTTTTTCCGGCACTGATTCTATCCATATATTTCCTTCATGTTTTTGTATGATTTTTTTACAGATAATTAAACCCATTCCGCAAGCATTGGGATTTTTAGCATGTTTTTTTGGTGCTTGCGTGATGTCTAATAATTTTTTTAGCTCTTCTTTCTGAATCCCTATACCATTATCCGCTACCGACACCCGGCAGTAGTCACCCATTTGTTGAGTGTTGATACGAATCGAAGGGCTGTCACTTTTATTATATCTGACAGCATTATCAATCAGGTATTCAAATAAGAGGGTTATTTGTTTGAAATTTCCGTATGCTTTCGACAATTCACCATGTATAATTTGTGTATTGCTATCGGATAACATTTTTTTCGCATTATACTTGGCTATATGTATCACTTCATCCAATGATAGTTCTGACCGCTGTTCTGTTCCTGTATCAATATTGACATAGGTGCCAAAACCACTAATCAGACTATTAATACGTTTTGTTGCGGCTTCGATATAATTAAGGTATTCGTCATATTTATTTATCTTGGCTTCTCTTAATCCTTTGGTCAATATATGGTGGTAGCTGGATACTACTCTGACCGGTTCTTTAATATCATGAACCAGATGGCGTAGAAAAATCCGACTATCTTGTCCCCATTTATTTTCTTGGTCAATATTCCGAATAGATTGATGATAAAGCTCGTAATATTTAAGAGCATTTTCAAAATCTCCTGTCAGTTTGTATGCTTCATAAAGCCCATTCAAAATTTTTGATACGGGCAATTGATGTGTCTCTGCTACCGACAAAGCCGTAATATATTGAATGATAGCATCTTGTGTTTGCCCCAATTCAATAAAAGCCTGCGCGGATAGAAAATGACCATCTGCAATCAACTCGTAATTTTGTATATCTATACTAGTGGCTAATGCCTGGGAGAAATAGCTATGTGCTCGTTCAGGCTCGGTGGCGAGTAGTTCCTTTCCAAGATGGTTGTAATAGATAATTTCATCACTTCCATCCTGTATAGGCGTACTAATATTAAGGGACGATGTTTGCATTTCTTGTACTTGGCTGACTATGGTATAGGTATTTATAATGATTTACCTGCATATATATACGTGATTGACCTTTATAATGTTTCATTTTCATCATATTTTTTGAAATAAAATGAATTTCATTCCTATACAAAATACATGTTTTTTAATAAAAAAACTTGTAGAATGATTAACTTTGCCTGTACAAAACCAAGCCACGAATACATGAACGCACAAAAATGAGAAAAACCTACGGCAATACATGGTGGGGCAAACAATGGCTCAATGCACTCACGAATATTGACTATTCCAACCGCTTACCGCGTGGGCGTAGCTATGCCAATCGCGGGATGGTCGAAGAAATCAATATTGAAGGCAATCGTATTGCTGCCAAAGTCAGTGGGTCGCGCCCAAAACCATACAAAGTCAATCTCACTATTCCGTCTTTTAGTGCTGCCGAAAAAGCCAAAATTATCGGCATGGTGACAGACAATCCTGCCTACCTGTCCAAGTTACTCAATCGCCAATTGCCCAATGAACTCAATGAGGTCTGTCGCAGACAAGGCATCCATATTTTTCCTTCCAAATGGGATGATTTAAAAGGTGGCTGCTCTTGCCCTGATTGGGCAGTGCCATGCAAACATATTGCAAGTGTATTATACCTCGTAGCCAATGAAATTGACAAAAATCCTTTTCTTGTTTTTCAACTTCACGATTTCGATTTATTTAAGGGGCTGGAAGGCATTGGCTACTCCGCCGGAGGACAAGCCGATATACAGTCATTGAACCTTAGTGATTTGCAACAACCCTTCGTTTTTAATGAAGAAAACTTTGAATGGCAGGAAGATACATATAAAGCATTAGACTTTTCTATATTGCCCAATTGTCAGGAACAATTGCTGACCTTGCTCTCGCCACGCAGCGTATTTTATCCGAATGGCGACTTCAGAGAAGTGCTGCGAACAGTGTATAAAAAGGTAGCACGCAACATTCTAAAATCCGAAAAAAAGGAAACAGAAACCGAAATCACCGCCCTCATAGATGCCGTTGAGGATATAGAGATTTTGGTAGATGGTGAACTCGATTTTCTGAGTTGCAATTTTCGGAGTGCTAAGGGAAAATCTTTATTGTCCATTGATACCATAGATGAATTGGCGGCTTGGTTGGAGGGCCTTCCTTTGAGCCATTTTGAGCAGCTCGCACCACGCCTTCGCGGTATGTATTTGACTTATCAATTTGCAAAAAAACTCGCCACGCATAGTGCCTGTATGCCGCAGTTGTTACGCATCGGTGCCAAGCAATTTAAAGTCCGTTGGTTGCCCGCTATTTTGAATGAAGATGTACGTACAGTTTACGAGCAAGTGCAAGCACTTATTCCCGCACATATTTTTTATTATAAAAAACAAAAAGAAATATATGAACCCGTAGAAGAAGATAGGTTTTCGGCTTTTCTTTCTATGTTTTTAGATTACTTCATCCACACACAGCACAATCTGAATGATAAAATGCTGACCTTCGATGTTGTCCGTTTATTTTTTGCGGGTGATATGGAGCGTTTTGACCAATTTGAAACAAGAGAATATCCGACCGCGATTCAATTATGGTTAAATACATTTTATATTACAGATAAAGACTATATTCCTGTCCTTCAAATTGAAGATTTGGATGGTAATTTTGAAGTAAAAATTGCAGTAGAGGATAGCACCAAACCCATGAATGCACCCATTCCGCTGGAGAAGGTTTTTGCTAAAAAAACATATAACCATATTCGATTGGATGTACTACGCGATATGTCGATGCTATCCGAACATTTTCCGCAAATCAGTCGCGTATTGGCTTCCAAAGGACAAGAAAAACTGATTTTTAACTCCATGCAATTTGTCAGTATTTTATTCAAAATATTGCCCATCATTAAAATGTTTGGTATCAAAGTATTGATGCCCAAAGCCCTCCGAAAACTCATGCGCCCGAAAGTCTCTATGGCACTTGAAGGAACAGAAGACGGCACGGTAGCGAAATCATCTATAATTAGTTTGGATAATATGTTGAGTTTCAATTGGCAGATTGCTATTGGAGACAGACAAGTTACATTAGGTGAATTTTTGAAAATGGTCAAACAATTTTCGGGTATCGTGAAACTCAATGACCAATACGTATTTTTTGATGAAAAAGAAATCGCTACACTACTCGACAAACTTGCCGACCCGCCCGAACCGACAGGCAACGAACTCCTGCAAATCGCACTGACAGAAGAGTACGAAGGCGCGAGAGTGAGTTTGGATAAAAAAGCCAAAAAACTCATCAAACATTTACTCTCCGGCGAAGGTGCAGACATACCGAAGGGCTTGAAAGCTACGCTAAGACCTTATCAATTAAGAGGTTATGAATGGTTGTATAAAAATTCGCGCTTGGGTTTTGGTAGTTTGATTGCAGATGATATGGGCTTGGGGAAAACGCTGCAAGTCATCACAACCTTGCTGAAATTGAAAGAGGACGGCGAGTTTGGAAAGGCAAAGGCATTGGTCATTGTACCCACCACTCTATTGACAAATTGGGATAAAGAAATCAAAAAATTTGCGCCAAAACTCCTCACACATACCTATCACGGACCTACCCGCGACCTCAACCCGCTTGACGATGCCGATGTACTGATTACGACCTACGGTGTGGTACGAAGCGAAGGGGCAAAATTGCAAAAAAAGAAATGGTTGGTCGTCGTCATTGATGAATCGCAAAACATCAAAAATCCGGGTACGGCACAGACGAAAGCCGTCAAAAAAATCAAAGCACCTGTGAAGATTGCGATGAGTGGTACGCCTGTCGAAAATCGTTTGAGCGATTATTGGAGTGTCTTTGATTTTGTGAATAAAGGCTACCTCAATAATTTGAAAAAATTTAAAGATAATTACGCCAAACCAATAGAGATAGAACGCGACCAAAAGAAACTCGAAAACTTCCGAAAAATCACTGCGCCCTTCATTCTGCGTCGGCTCAAATCCGATAAATCCATTATCAAAGACCTGCCCGATAAAATCGAAAAAGACCAATTTTGCAAACTCACCAAAGAGCAAACTGCCATTTATGAAAATGTGGTTAAAACCACGATGTCTGCCGTAGAAGGTGCGGATGGCATCCAACGTAAAGGCTTGGTTTTGAAGCTGATAACAGCATTGAAGCAAGTCTGCAATCACCCCAAACATTTCTTGAAAAAAGGCGATAGCGACCCTGCCCTTTCGGGTAAGGCGGTTTTGTTATTTGCTTTGATGCGTGAGATTTTGGACAATAACGAAAAGACACTTATTTTTACGCAATATCAGGAAATGGGTAAGTTGCTGGCAGAGATGTTGGCAGATGAATTTGGTCTGGAAGTACCCTTTTTACATGGTGGCGTAAGTCGTAAAAAACGCGATGAAATGGTCGAAGATTTTCAACATAATCGGACGACTCGTATTATGATTTTATCTTTGAAAGCAGGTGGTACGGGCTTAAATTTGACCGCAGCAAGCAATGTCATTCATTATGACCTGTGGTGGAACCCGGCAGTAGAAGCCCAAGCTACTGACCGCGCCTATCGCATAGGACAAACCCGTAATGTAATGGTGCATCGTTTTATTACAGAAGGTACTTTTGAAGAAAAAATTAATCAATTATTATTAAATAAAAAAGAACTTGCTAACTTGACGGTTTCAACAGGCGAAAAATGGATCGGCGATATGTCGAATAGTGAATTGAAGGAATTGGTAAAGTTGGATTGATACTATAAATATATATTTTTAATTTTCCCCAATGGGTTATGACCCATTGAATATCTTTGTTTTTTTAATGTACTAACTAATTTTTTAATACAAAAATGACAACACAAGAAATTTTAAACAGATTAAAGGATGGCAACGAGAGGTTTGTTGCCGACAAATTGGATGGTCAATTACAAGACAGTTCAAGACGGAAAACCCTGATAAGCGGACAGGAGCCTTATGCTATTATCCTTAGTTGTGCGGATAGTCGCGTAGTGCCGGAATTGGCATTTGATACCGGATTGGGCGAACTTTTTGTGGTACGCATCGCTGGAAATATAGCGAACAGTTCGTCTATTGCAAGCATCGAATACGCTGTGGCACACTGTGGGTCGAGTATCATTGTGGTACTTGGGCATCAGAGTTGCGGGGCAGTGACAGCAGCCATCAAAGGTGGCGATAATGGCTATAACCTTAATCACCTGCTTTCGCACATCACGCCCGCTATATACGTCTCCGGCGAAGGTGCATCCGTTACTGATGTCGTGAAAAAGAATGCTGAACTTACTGCCAAAGAGCTACAAACAAGGTCATCTATTATCAGCAATGCCGTAGCCGAAGGAACAGTCAAAATAGTACCTGCATATTATAATTTAGATTCAGGAAAAGTTGACTTTTTATAACGGTTAATTTTTAATGATTAATGGTAAACGGTTAATGGTTAATTGCTAACGCGAATAATATTTTCGTGCAGCGAAAATTAACCATTAACCGTTAATCATTAACCATTAACCATTAACCATTAACCATTAACCATTAACTTATGTTTATACGAAAAAATCTTACCCTCAGAGGAATTCTCCGTTTTACCGGAAGGCATATCATCTGGATGACGGCATGGATGGTTACTGTGACCTGCATACATGAGTTTTTTCACTATAAGTGGATGTCTATCCCTTGGCTGCCTTTGTCTATTATTGGTACGGCGGTCGCCTTTTATGTGGGTTTTAAAAATAATCAGGCTTATGATCGGCTTTGGGAAGCCCGCAAAATTTGGGGTGCCATAGTCAATAGTAGTCGGGCTTGGGGTAGTGCCGTCAAAGGATATGTCAGTAACCAATTTGTTGTGGAAAATCATAGTGAAGAAGAACTTTATAAGATTAAGAAAACCTTGATTTACAGACATATAGCATGGTTGTATGCCTTGCGTAGTCAATTGTTGTTGCCGACCCCTTGGGAACATATCAGTCAGGGCAAACATGTCGCAAAAACTGCGGAAAGGTTCAAAAAAAATATCGGCGTAGGCTTGTTGAATGACGATATTACGATGGATGAATTACCACAATTTTTGGATAATGATGAATACGAGCGACTGATTAATTACAAAAATACAGCTACTCAAATCATCGACCAACAAGCGCAAGACCTTCAGGAACTCCGCGAAAAAGGGCTGATAGACGATTTTCGACATGTAGAATTGCAAAAGATATTATATGATTTTTATGTGCATCAAGGTAAATGTGAGCGTATCAAAAAATTCCCTTTGCCGCGTCAGTATGGCGGAATGAGTGTGATTTTTGTGGGTATTTTTATCTTCCTGTTGCCCTTTGGTATGGTGTCTGAATTTCATAAATTGGGTGAGTTGGGTGCGTGGCTGTCTATTCCGTTTTCAGTTTTGGTAGCGTGGATTTACTTGTGTATGGAACTCGTCGGTGATTATTCCGAAAATCCGTTTGAGGGCTTAGGCAATGACATTCCGATGTTTTCTCTGTGTCGCGTCATCGAAATTGACCTGCGCGAAATGCTTGGCGAAACAGAATTGCCACCGCCTGTAGAAGCTATTAATGGGGTGTTGATGTAGTTTGGGAGTGTTGATGTGTTGTAGTGTTGAAGTGTTGAAGTATTGAAGTTTAAAAATTAAACCGACCTAAAAACGCCAAAAATTAGCGTCATTCCGCACCTCGATGCGGAATCTATTATCGCAAGAGCGCAATTTTAAGTAGAAGCTACTATTTGGTATCATACTAAGAGCAACAGATTCCGCGTCGGGGCGCAGAATGATGTTTACTTTTAGTATTTTTCGCTCATATCTATTAAGCGGTGAAAAATGTAAAATGTAAAACACAAAATGTAAAAGTGTCGATAGGACATGAAGTTATTTATTTTAAATTGTTATATATTTAAAAATTTGAAAATCAAATTATTGTTAAAAAACATTCACGTTATACACTTTTACATTTTACATTTATTATTTTACATTTTACATTA
>CALIZI010000181.1 GCA_938028705.1 uncultured Saprospiraceae bacterium
AACGATGCAGACCTTCACCTACACTTTCGCCATGACCGCCTCGACTATCACCAATGTCGGTCTTGATTTTTTCTTGGGTCTCGACTCGGCAGATGTGTATATTGATAATGTCAGTTTAATTGAAAATAATTGTGAGGACTGTCCGCCCGTAGAAACATTAAGCGGTAATACGACCACCAACAGTACCTACCATGCCGCGCAAAGGGTCAGCTCAGATGCTACGATTAATGCCAACGTGATGTATAAAGCCGGGGATTGTATAGAATTGAAAAATGGTTTTTCGACCAATCCGGTATATGATTTTTCTGGGGAGATTGAAGAGTGTGGGGGGAATTGATGGGGTGATAAAATGGAACAGGACATCCGGGGTGGGATGTCCTGTTTTTGTTTTATTACTATTCTTATGGAATAACAGTACATGATTCTACCGAAATTGAACCAGTAATAGTTACTTCAATATCACCATTATCGTATTCAGTTATAATTGTGGTAATTTTTACCTTTATTATGATATACGTTGTTGTGCCATCTCGCTCTATAATTGATGGGTCTTGTTCTACAAGATCGGACATATCATCTCCTTCAGGGTTCATATATACATTACTTACTTTATATTCCCCTGAATTAATCTGCAATCCATTTTCTAAGATATGCTCATTTAGTTCATTTCCCCAGATATTAGTGACCGTCTCGACAGAAATATCTAGAGGTTGACTCAGATTGAAGGCTTCACGATTTTCAAGTTGGGCAACAATATCCTCAGAAAGTTCATCTAATTGCACGGCAAATTTAAGTTTGTCATCATCTACCATTTCTCCTTTGCCCACCACAGCATCGGCATTAAAAATTGATTCTAACAAAGCAGCATCGCTAATGTTGGGTTTAATTTCTTCGGGCTGACCACAGGAAGTCATAAAGACAGCAACCGCCGTCATAGCCAACAGGCTAAATAAAATGCTTTTTACTTTTAAAGTTTTCATAATAAAATGTTTAAAAATAAATTAAAAAATATAAATTTAAAATAAATGTAATTACACATAATCATCACACCACCCCATACAGAGACAGCTTCAAATCAGTGTCAGCTAAAAACAGTGTAGATGCCTGTGGAAATACAAGGCGAGTTTTCAGGCAAAAATCAAGGCTCATGTTATGATTTTACATTTAGAGAGGAGGTCTAAATGCTACCGCCACGTACAGTGATGCTGATGCAATCAGTATCACTACATAGCGTGTTGCCACCACTTACAGCTGCGGCACTTATACAAACATCGTAAGTTCCGGCTACACTATACTGATGAGAAGCCTCATTTCCTATAGTGCCATCACCATAATCCCAGGCTATTTCTCCAATCATCTCACAGTCAGCCGAAGTGTCAATATTGACAGGTCTAAACTGTACTTGAAGCCCTTCGGCTGTGTATAGAGGCGATGCTGTGACTGATATGCAGTCTTCCTCGCAATCCTCTGAATTACAAGAAGATAAAGATGTGATAGTAGTGAGTAAGCAAAGTACTAACATGCCAAACAAAACGCTTTTTACTTTTAAATTTTTCATGGTTAAATTGTTTTAAAAAGTTAATAATAAATTAAAAATTATAAAATAAAAATAAATGCAATTACACATAATTATTGTACTACTCCATACAGAGATGGTACTTAATCAGTGTCAACTAAAAACAGTGTAGATGCCTATCCCGGGTAGGACTTTTCGTGAAAGTTGTCGTTTGTTGTTATGTTTTTTTGAGCGTTTTAGATGTTATGCGTGGTTTTCAGGGGGAACTAAAGGTTGTTTAATCATTTTTATTGTTACGCTGGATTTTTTTCTTCATCACATTGCTACCGGATAGCATACCCATTCCTACAATCAATGCAATCATAGTATCGTATGCATTCAAAATCACAAAGCTAATTATGGATAAAGCTACTCCAGTTAATGTTAATATAAATTCTTTTGGATTCCTTTTATAGTCATCCTTATATCCAAAATAAAAGAACAGCATGAGAATGATTCCAATTGCTAAATATGCAGGATAGTCTTCCATTTTTCCTTTTTGATTATAGCGAACCTCAAGATATATGAAATATTGCGCTTTGGGTTGTGTACCGCATGAAGCCTTATTTATTAGGTATCTATATTTACTTCTATTGCGTCCGTTGATTTACAATTCGGACATTCAAGCACTCATTCCGAATAATTTTTATGGTGTTTATCTCTGAAAAGCATCAACAAGGCGAGAACATTCTCTGCGGAATATTCCGCCTTGTAATGACACTTTATTTGTCGTATATCGTAGGGTCTTTTTAGTATTTATTATGATTAAGGTACAACAACTACGGTACAACCGCCGTCATTGAAACCACGCTCCTGACTACCACAACGGACGATATATTCGTCACCAATAGAAGCATTGGAAACTGTTATCGTAGTATTAAATATAACCGTAGGTGCTTCGCTAATCTCGGCTCCGCACAACATCGTCGCTTCCATTCCTTCCTTTTCAACCAAGACCATTAAAGTCTCACTACAAGCGGTCTCCATTGTTATTGGAATATCTATCGAATTATCCGGTTTTAAAGAAACGGTGGTTGATAAGGATGTTACGGCAGGCACTCCGCATGTTGGAGTTTTTTGTGCATAAACGGTTTCATTCATAAAAATGAATAGGCTTAATAAAAGCACACAGTTTTTTAAAGTTTTCATAAAAAGTGTTTTTTAGATTAATAAATAAAATGTTGTTAAGAGTAATTGTCATTGTTATTCGTACAAATGTTTTTTCTATGACGGCGCAAAGGTGCATCTATCAAAATAGATTTTTGTGTAATGTATTGTGGTTTTTTTCATTATTTTTCTTAAAAATATAGAAAAAATTAAACATTTTTAACCTTTATAACCTTCTAATTAACATATACTTTAATTCTTTCTAATGTCACATATTATTATTTTTTAAATCTTAAAATAATGACAAAAACAATAGAAAAAAATGACCTGAATAATTCAAAATTATTCGATTTAATCGCTCATTTGGACAAAAAAGAGTTTGCCGAACTGGGCAAATGGTTACGTTCGCCATTCCATAATACATCAGAAAAAGCCATCAAATTGTATGAAGGCATTAAGACCAAACATCGAAATACCGGAAGACCGGTCAACGAATTATTATTGCTCAAATATATCGGCTTAATATCTTCGGTCCAACAAAAAAATATAGCACCACAGCATCAAAAAGAACTCAAAGATGTTATGCACAAATTAACCTTGCAAATACAAGATTATCTGGTCTGGAAAAAAATGAAAAGAGATAGCTTATTTGAAAGGCACCAACTTATGGAGGTGTTTCTTGAAAGGGGAATACATCAACATATTTTACCACTCATCACCAAATCACAGCGGGAACTTGAAGCGACTTCCCTTAGAGATAAAAAGCACTGCAATTATGCCTTCAAATTGGAAGAGATGAGGTTTTATGTTGATGTCATTTTGAATAGCATGGATATTAAGAAAACAAAATCATCCGTCAATCAAGTAATATATAGCTTTCGTCAATATAGTCTATCTAATTTTTTGAGGTATTATTGCGCTGCGCTTAATCTTGAGATAATTTTTGATATTCAACAGGAATATCCATTACGTAAAGCCATTGAGGAGCATCTTGAACAACATACAGATAATGAACAACCGAGCGTAGGCACATATTACAGAATGTTCAAACTCTTATTGGACAAAACGGAAGAAAATTACCATGAATTTAAAAGTTTCTTCTTCAATCATTTGGAAGCCTTTGAGTTAGGCGAAATCCGCCAATTTTTCAGCTACGGTATTAATTATTGTACCCAGATGATAAAACAAGGTAATAAAGCATTTATCGAAGAAAAACACCTGTTGTATGAGAAGGGTTTAGAGTTGGCATGTTGGAGCCAAAACGGATATTTTTCACAACACCATTTTATACAAATTGTACAAAATGCCTTATTATTTAATAAAGCGAAATGGGGAAATAATTTTATCGAACAATACACCGAATTACTTAAAAAAGAGATAAAAAAAATTGTCACAGGGTATTGCAATGCTTTAGTATATCATCACGATAAGCAATACGAAAAGGCAATCCAACACCTTCCTACTGAAGAATTGCCGCCGGATTTTTCCTATTATTTATATATCAAAATCCTTAAAGTCAAAATACATTACGATTCGGGTAACTGGGGTTTTTTACCCGATGGTGGTTATGCAATATTGAATGAATTGGAAAATATACGCCAATATGTCAACCGACCAAGCAGAGCGATTGCTAAAAATATCCGCGAACAATACATCAATTTTACTAATATCTTTAAACGTATTTTTAATCGAAAAAGAAGATTGATTTATCCTGATGACACCTCTCCGCTTACTCAAGCCAATCTCCAAACCCTCCAAAACGACCTTGCTGAACTCAAACCCTTGATAGAACGCAAATGGCTATCAGAAAAAATAACAGAACTCATCCAAGAAATATCATAAAAAAGCAACATATCCATTACGAAAATCCAAGAAAAACAAGTATTTTGAGCGTATGAAAAATACCGCACCATTCATTATACTTTTTTTGTTATGCACCTCACTAAATCTCCACGCCCAATCCTACCTCTCCACACACGGACAAGCCATCGTCAACGAAGGCGGCGACACCATCATCCTACGCGGCATGGGCTTAGGCGGTTGGATGTTGCAGGAAGGATATATGTTAAAAACGGCGGGATTTGCCAATGCACAGCATAAGATACGTGCGGAAATTGAGGCATTGATTGGCGAGGCGGATACAGAGGTATTTTATGATGCGTGGTTGGCGAATCATGTGCGTAAGGCGGATATTGACTCGCTCAAGGCTTGGGGCTTCAACTCGGTGCGACTGCCGATGCACTATAATCTATTCACCTTACCCATTGAAGATGAGCTGATTAGCGGAGAACAGACTTGGCTGACGAAGGGCTTTACACTCACCGATAGCCTGATTTCGTGGTGCGCTCAAAACGAATTATACGTCATCCTCGACCTACACGCCACGCCCGGCGGACAAGGCTACGACCAAGGCATTTCCGATTATGACCCTTCAAAACCCTCGCTATGGGAGAGCGCACTCAACCGCGAAAAATGCGTCGCGCTATGGCGCAGATTGGCAGAACGATACGTGGACGAGCCGTGGATTGCGGGTTATGATTTGATAAATGAAACGAATTGGAATTTGCCGGGCGGTACTGCCTTACGTGCTATTTATCAGGATATTACGATGGCGATTCGTGAGGTAGATGACCGACATATTATTTTTATTGAGGGCAATTGGTTTGCCAATGACTTTACAGGACTCACGCCTCCGTGGGATGATAATATGGTCTATAGTCCGCACAAATATTGGTCGTTTAATGATGTGGGGTCGATTCAGTGGGTCTTGGATTTGAGGGAAGAGTACAACGTGCCTTTGTACTTGGGCGAAAGCGGCGAAAACTCTAATGTCTGGTTTCGGGATGCGATAAAACTCTTGGAAGAACAGGGCATCGGTTGGGCATGGTGGCCCATGAAAAAAATTGAAGACATCGCCGGACCGCTTTCTGTGACCAATCATTCGGGCTATCAAACTTTGCTGAATTATTGGAACAACGGCGGTACGCCACCAAGCGCGGAATTTGCGAAAAATGCCTTAATGCAATTGACAGAAAATCTCAAAATTGAAAATTGCAGATACCAAAAAGACGTGATTGACGCGATGTTTCGTCAGGTGAATGATGATAGTACGCGACCTTTTGAAACGCATACCATTCCCGGAGTGATACATGCTGTAAATTACGATATGGGACGTGCAGGCGAGGCTTACTTTGACACCGATTTGGCAACTTATCACGTCTCGACGAGCAATTTTACTGCATGGAATAGAGGTTGGAATTACCGCAATGACGGCGTGGACATCGAACCTTCTGCCGACCCACAATCGAATGGTTATAATGTCGGTTGGCTCGAAGTGGGCGAATGGATGGATTACGAAATTGACGTGACAGAAAACGGCGTCTATGACCTCAATGTACGCGTCGCAACGGCAGGTTTTGAAGGGCGTTTTCGCTGTGCAGTGGATGGAAGTGATGTCACGATTTTGCGATATGTACCCAATACGGGCGGTTATCAAAATTGGCAAACTATCACCGTTCCTGATGTCGTATTGACTACTGATAATCGGAAATTTCGCTTTCATTCGGAAGGTCGGGATTATAATTTGAGTACGATTGAATTGGTGAAAACAGGCGAAACCACCGACCTTGCTACGGAGTTTTTGTCTGCGATTACCATTGATAATCAGACGATAGATTTGTACCTAAATAAACCTTTGACTGCCCCGCTTCCTGCCTCTCCCGCCAATTTTGAAATTCTCGTTGGTGGTTATCCGATTACGATTACAGATGCGGTCTTGAATACTGAAAATCCGCGTATCGTCACTTTCACAGTGGATGAAATTTTGCAATCGACAGACCTGATTCGGATGAACTATACGGGCAACGATATTTTTGCTACGGATGCTACGATTTTGAATATGTTTACCTTCAAAGAAGTACAAAATACTGTGCCTATCATACACGCGATACCCGGACGTGTGGAGGCAGAAGATTTCTTTTTTCAAGTTGGAGTGGAGTTGGAAAATACCCTTGACACAGGTGGTGGAAAAAATGTCGGTTTTTTGGATGCCACCGATTATATGGACTACTACGTGAATGTCGCGCAGACGGGTACGTACAAGGTCGAATATCGCACCGCCGCGCCAAGTGAGACGGGCGGCATTCAGTTGCAATCCATTAATAATGAGGGAGATGCATTTGTTTTACATTCAGTCACTTTTCCACCAACGGGCGATTGGCAGGAGTGGGCTACAACGGAAAGGTCTGCATATTTACAAGCCGGACAGCGGCACTTACGGGTGTATGTTACTGCGCCTCAATTCAATTTTAATTGGTTAGAATTTAGCCTGACAACTACCGATACAGACACGCCGGATTCATTCGACGGAATGGCTTTATTTCCCAATCCGAATGAAGGCGTTTTTTATATTCAAAATCATTCACAAGAAAAAAATATTCACGTTGATGTGTTTAATTTATTTGGTCAAAATATTTTTAAAAATACATTGAAAAATACGAATAATACTATGCAAAAAATTGATTTGGGTGATGCTCCGAAAGGGCATTATTTAGTGCGTGTGATGTTGGAGAATGGGGTGTTTCGGACTTGGAAGGTGGTGAAATTTTGAGGTGTAAAGTTTGCTTTTTGAATGAAAAATTGTATTTTGTAAAAAATTGAATCAATGAAAGCAAATATCATTACTATTTCACCTGAAATTCAAAGTGGTGCGCCTGTATTCACAGGTACGCGCGTACCTGTGAAAAATCTTTTTGATTATATCAAAGGTGGCGATACGATTGATGAGTTTCTACTTCATTTTCCTTCGGTAAAACGGAAACAGGTTGAGGATTTATTAAATATTCTGCAGCAATCTGTTACATTTGAAATATATGAAGAAAATTTTGCTTGATGAAAATATGCCTGCCTTGTTAGCGCAAGATTTTTCGGATGTATTTGAAGTCAAAACAGTACCCGAAATGGGTTGGGCGGGAAAAAAGAACGGTGAATTGTTGGAAGCAATGACAGAAGAACAATTTGATGTATTGCTAACTGTCGATAAAAATTTGAGATTCCAACAAAATTTAGACAAATACAATATTCAAGTAGCCGTAATTTTGACTTACGACAATAGGTATAAAACACTAAAGGAACATATTGTCAAAATTGAAGAAGCTATCGCAATATCAGCTGATAAAGTTGTAGAAATTGACTTGAAATGACAAAAGCCAAAACATTCAGAGATTGGACAAGACAAGACATCGCCAACGAATTTGGTTTGGGGGTGAAAAGAGATTGTGAGGTCTTAAATAATTGATTGGATGTCAAGGACATAAGCCTTAAAGAAAAGGAAAACGCCACTTCATTTTTTGTTTAATAACAAATTCTTACACACAAAATCAATGTGAACTGCGGTTTTGATTTTCTTGAAAAAATTTGTATTTTGTAGAAAATTTGATTTATGACATTAAATTTAGACACAAGAAAAGCCAATTTAATTGCGACGATTAATGCAGTTAGTTCAGAAGAAGAATTGCGTGATATAGAAAAGTATATCAAAATCCGCCGATTAACAGCGGAACATGGCGATATTTTCAAAGGTATGCGAAAAACAATTACTGTGGAAGAATTGAAGAGAGAACAAAATTATCAAGGCATTGACCGCGAAAAATTTGATAAATTGGTCGCAGAACTTGATATACAAGAACCGATTGAAGAACTACTCGCTATGTTGGACTAATGGATTATTTACTTGACACAAATATCATTCTTACATACGTCAGAGAGTCTAAATATACTGAACTGATAGACCATACTTATAATCCGCTTGGAAAAGAAAATACCGCTATTATATCTATTGTTTCTGTTGGCGAAATAAAGTCTTTGGCTATTCAAAATAAGTGGGGTAGAAGAAAATTAGCACAACTTGAAGTACTTCTAAATCAGTTTGCTATCGCGGATATTAATGTAGAGACTATCGTAGAAAAATATGCTGAAATTGATGCTTTTAGTCAAGGAAAATTACCTCACAAACCTTCTACATTTACCTCACGAAATATGGGAAAAAATGATTTGTGGATAGCTGCGACAGCTTTCATTTTGGAGGCTCAATTATTGACAATAGATAAAGATTTCGATCACCTCAAGGATGAATTTTTGAATTTTGAACGGATAGTATTGCCTACATAATGACAAAAGCCAAAACATTCAAAGATTGGACAAGACAAGACATCGCCAACGAATTTGGTTTGGGGGTGACAAGAGATTGTGAGGTCTTAAATAATTGGTTGGATGTCAAGGGGATAAGTATTGAAGAAAACGAAAATGCTACTTTATTACCACTTCGGGAAAAACTGATTAAATACGTTGATATTTGGAATGAACAGGAGTTGATAATTAAATTTATCTCCTATATCATCGGCATGGTCGATTATGATACGGATGTATATAAATCATTCGCTAACAGGAAATTGAGGGCGGTGATTGACGGAAAAGAAATCAGTGGTGAGGTGGATTTGATGATTGCCGAAGGCGAATTTGAACCACAATCACCTTATTTTTGCTTGCATGAATATAAAAAGGAACGTGGTGCAGATAATGACCCACTTGGTCAGTTGTTGATTGCGATGATTGTAGCTCGTGCATTAAATGGTGACGACAAACCCATCTATGGTGCTTATGTATCCGGTCGAAATTGGTTTTTCCTGACGCTCATTGGTAATAAATATTGCATTAGCAACGAATACGTAGCCACTCGAGATGATATTTTTGATATATTAAAAATTATGAAAAAACTCAAAATACTCATTAATAAGAGAAACACCTTGATACTATAGTTTCATTCCAACCTAAACTTCTCCACAAAAACCTGTTTCAAATCCAATTCGATACCAAGCGAGCTATCTTTTAAAATTTCTTCATTGGCAAAAACCTCATGTTTCTCTGGACTGCTAAACACATAAATAGAGCGCAATTCGGGAATCACCAACCAATAAGATTGTACGCCAAAATCAAAATATTCACCGGATTTGGAAGTCAGGTCGCTGATTTTTTGACTGGCAGAGAGAATTTCGATAGTCGTTAGTGGAACTTCGCTCATTTTGGTCTCATCTACAAAAGGTGTAAAACTGACAGTCGGGTAAATAGTAAGGTCAGGAATGCGTTCTTTCCCATTAATATTTAGGCTTAATTCGGGTAATACATCTTTAGCACTTAATTTTAAAGACAACATAATCAATAGATTACGCTCAATGATAGCGTGATTTTTACTTGATGCAGGTTTTCCTCTTTCTGCTTCGTAAGCTGATATGTTAGTGATGGCTGCTGTATCCATTTTCCAATTTAATTTTTACCAAGTTACAAATTTTATTACATTTTAGCAAAAAAAGCACACCTCAAATTACTTACTCGTCTCCCGCAAATCAGCCTGCAATTCATCAGGGTTAATCACATACAACTCACCTAAAAAACCATCTTTCAGACTTCCCTCCAACTGAGATTTTGTACCAATAGCGGCTGTCCAATCTTCAATATAAGCGGTAACTTCGTAAATCCCGATCTTGAGGTCGTCGGGTGGGTGAGTGGCTACAAGTGAGGGCAGCAGTACGGTCTCGTAAGCGGTTGCTGTGGGGGCTGTGGGATTGTGTTCGAGTGGTTTGGGAAGGGCATGAAAACTGACCAATTGCTCACCTTGATAAACGACAATAAAAGCATTAAACGCCGGAGCTATCAACAGTGAAAAATCACCGGATGCTTTTTCTGCACTTTCCAGTGTTGCGCGGTCTGTCGTGAATTTGAATCGTGCTACAAAATGCCAACCTTCGCCCTGTTTGTCCATTTCCTCATCTTCGGCAATTTCAACGGAAGTCACTTCCTGAATTTCGTCCGGCGGTGCTTGTGTGCTGGTTTTTTTATGCTTATTGGTACACGAACAAATAAGTATGGTTAGGAATAATATAATATATTTCATCTGTGTAAAATGATGTAAAATATGATAAAAAGCAAGAGAAGGAGAACCTTTGGATATAAGTTGAACGGGTGCGATTCGTTTTTATACCCACTAATATTCTTGATTATCAATATTTTACGAATGTATCCTGTAAATGATTCAAGGGGGTGCTATGTTATTTTTGCTTTTGCATATATAACTTTGCTTAGTTCAGTCATGTTTTGTTGGTTCAATCTATCTAGTATATATGCATAGGCATTTAGCCCTAACTTTTTGCAAGTTTGGATAATGGTAAAAAAGACATCTTTGGCTTGTGTACCTCTTTTGTTTTTGGTTTGGAAGGAGATGTCTCTATATCGGACTTCTTTTCTGGCAGCCAATTCCGCATCATTATTATGTAGCGGGATATAAGGGTGCTTCAGTACGACTAACAATTGTTTTTTCTTGGCTTTGGTCTTGGCGATTCGTTCATCTAATGCTTCATAGCCTGTTTTTTTGGAAAAGATTTGGTCAAATCGCTGACTCAATTTTTTAGCTTTTTGAAGATTGGGCATTTCCTTGTAGTCCTTGAGTTGATGATAGTATTGCCAGAACTGACTTAAAAAATCAGCGAGCAGTTTTTTGTGGTATTCGATAGTCGGATTGAGTTTTTTGAAGTGCCGACCGATATGTACCCAACACAGGCTAAGTAAGGGGCTGATTAATCTATATTGTGGTGCATCGTCAGCAATTAAAATATGAAGGGGTGATACTTCGGTCTGTTTGTAGTAAGCCGATAGATAAGCACCTTCTAATAATTTATCTTTTTGTCTGTCGTAATCTTGTTGACTTAAAAGCGATTGGAGACGAGCTGTTAAAGTGGCTTGGTCTAATAAAGGCTGACCTATTAATACCCTTAAAGGCTTCTGTACTTTTTTAGGCACTTTCAAATAGGTATATACCTCAAAAGTCTTTTCATTGAACAAATACTGACGCACTTGTTCGCCACGCAGTAAGTCCACCACCGTCTGCCTGTCTTTGTGAGGGCGGGTAAAGTAGCTCGTAAAATACTGATTGCCAAAGATATGACTATGGTAGTTCTGACCATTGACCCGCGCACCGGTCGTATCGGTATGGGTATAAAGCCCTGTTTCTATGCCACTGCGATGTATCGCATCCTGCTCCGGTTGTAGGGCTTCTCCCAATCGAAGCTGAATATTAGATACGGTGGCATCGCTGATATCTATCCCGTTCATCCTCAAAAAATCACCCACCTTTGGATTGGTCATGCCAAACTCGTATTTAAACATCGCCACGTGACCTTTGAGGTCTTGCGTATAGTCACTACCTGCTTTGTAGCCAACAGGGTAATCTGCCGTATAGGTGCGCTGTTCGCTTTCGCTGTAATAAATCTTTCGTTTTAAAGCAATCAGAAAAGTCCGAATTTCTAAATCCTGATAATGGCTCGTCGCGTAACCTTTGAACACCAAATCATCAGGTAAACCGGTTTTATCTATATCTACGATAAGTTCCTTGTCTATACGACGACTTTTGTCGAATTTCACTTGCTTTTTTTTTGACTTCTTTTTACCCTTCGTCGTATCCTTATTTCGCTCTCGCTCCGAACTAATATCATCTGATGATTCATCCGATGATTCATCCGATGATTCATCAGTCTTATCCAGCTCTGCCGATTCTCCTTCATCCACTGCTGCCTGCTCTTTTTGAGTGTTACCCGGTATATCGGGTTTGCCTTGCTCCCCTTTCAGACGATTTATCTCATCTTTTAAGGATTGTATAAGCACTGACTGCTCCGACAAATTATGCAACATCAATTCCAAAACACTCAACATATAGGACTGATCGGCAACCGTCATTCTGCCCGGTACCAAGCCTTTTAATTTTGATATGTGTTGTCTAATATTCAATTCTGTGTAACTTTGAAGTGCAAAAAATAAATATTTTTTATCAATATCTCACAAGATCCTCAACTTTTTTTCTTTTTTTTACCTTGTGCTATTTACAGGATACAAATTATTTTATAATATATTTTCATTAAAATAATTAACTTGATAATTTCCAGCAATTCTTTAAGTATTGATAATGAATTAAAAACAAATAGCATTATACTACTATTTGAATTTTAAGTTTAAGTTCTTTGGCAATAATTTTATAGATAGTCTGCATGGAATCGACAATGACCATGTTAAAAATCTTTCTG
>CALIZI010000182.1 GCA_938028705.1 uncultured Saprospiraceae bacterium
GGAACGTAGCATAGGCTCCAAATTGAATAAATCACGCAGAGAACGCAGAGGTCGCAGAGATTTGATAATTAACCCTCTGCGAACTCTGCGCTCTCTGCGTGAAAAAGTGTCAACTACTTTTACGGCAAATCTAAACATGCCCATATTTTCCGACAAAGTTTAAATATCAGACGAGTTTTAGCCCAAATTCAAGCCCAATGCCGTCTATTATTGAATAAAAATTTAAAATGAGTATGGGTACAAAAACGAATCGCACCCGGTGGAGGTACTAGGTTTCAAATGCCAAGTCAAAGCATTTTTAATATAAAAAAAGACCTCGTCAGTTCGACAACCACAACACCACGACACCACAACACCACAACACTCCCTTCACACAAAATCTCTAAGTGGTCTATTATCAAGTTTACTTTTTATCCAGAGATAAATTTCTTCACAGCCTGCGGGTACGGGGCGTGTGTCCATGATGGGTTCGAGTTCGTTGAGGAATTGTTGGAGTAGCTGTGGGTGTTTATCTTCATCGGTATTTTTGGAGAGTTTTCTGAAGTGTTTGAGGACTTGTTTTTCAAAGTGCATCAGGGCATTGCTGCGCTTTAATTTCTTTTGGGTCGCTTCAAACATGCTATCGAGTACGCGCTTGTTGCCCATTTCGTAATGTACGGCTATTTCAAAGATTCGGACGGCTTGTTTGACTTCTTTTCGGGGGGTGGTTCTGTCATTATTGAGGATGTGGTCTATCCACTCAATGCACTCGGTGTGTTTTTCCAAAAAGAAATAGAGCATCAAGGCATGATAATATATGGTAATCAGGCGGGCTTCGTTGATTTTTGTGCCGTAAATTTCGAGTCCTTTTTTGATTTCGGGAATGAGTACTTCTGCTTTACCAAATTGTCGGGTGTTGAGATAATAACGTAAGAGGTGGTTTTTTTCGTTTTGAAATCGCTCGGCTTTGTCCCGAAAGGATTGGAGTGGAAGCGTTCTGATTTCTTCAATGATTTCCTCAATATCATCGTAAAGTCGTGCGCCGATTTTACAATTCACATAATTGCTCAATTGGATAAGATACAATCTGGGTTTGTGCTTTATCATATCGGGATGCGACCGCCAATGTTCAAGAATTTGCCGGAGATAATCAACAGCTTTTTCCATTTCCTGACGTATGGTGTAGTAAGTGACATACATATTGAGGTAGTAAAACCGTGCTTCAAAAGTGAGGGAGGTCTCGGGAACGGTTTTGAATAAAGGGTCATTGGTAATCCATTCAATTTCTTGGTCCAAATCCGGGTTTCTGCGCCTGCCGTGGCGAGAGGGAATGATTAATCCATAATGCAATTTGGTGTAGTCGTATTCCCGATGAATGTTCTCTAAAGTATTGTTAATCAATTGAAAATGATGCTCAAATGTTTCACTGACGTTTTTTACGCCTGTTTCTATAAGGTTGCTCAATTGATGGCGAAGTATTTTGAGTATGACAAGTTGCTTGTCGTATTTGCGGGCAATTTTGAGGGCTTTGTCCAGTTGTTTTTCGCTGAGTTTGTATAAGCCGCGTTCTTGCAAAATAACAGCTTCCGAGAGGAGATTATACAATTGACTTTCTACGAATTTTTCTTCGTGAGAATTGCGAAGGCTCTTTAAAAGCAGGTTGTAGAGGTTGTTTTTGAGGGCGTGAAGTTGTTTTAAAAATTGTTCGCCTTCAAATGTTTTATGAATGATTTGCTCGTCATATTCCTCCTCGTCCATAGCATCTATGGCATCGAATACACGCATATAATTCGTAATACCCTCTTGCTTTCTGCTGAGTTTAAAATCCCGCTTCTCGTTTGGGCTAAACGATTTTATTAATTGAAATAAGTCATCAGATTTTTTTTTCATTTAACTCCTTCTCCTGTTACTAGACTTTGGATATTGGGGAATTAGGAAATTCGATATTAGGTATCCCGATAGTTATCGGGATTTTTATCAAATAATTATAAAATTAATTTAATTAAATGCTTTTTAATCTTAATAAAGTTAAAATACCTGATAACCAATTACTTACGATTTAAAACCGAAGATACCAATTCCCTAATTTCCAAAATGTCCAAAGTCCAGTCTTATTAGTGTTGACCGGACTATTTGCACAAATTTTTAACGAATATAGCAATATTTTAGAAGGATTTTAATAAAAATGCTTTTACAGGATTAAATTTTATTTTTTGCGAGTATTAATTTATAGTTAAAATATATTTTTAATTAATTTATATTTTTTCATAACAACCTTAAATGTTTTTTGTAATTTAGCAAATACTCAAGCAATCTATTTCCCTCCCTATTAATTTTTCAAAGCTCTTTTGATAGAAGTGAAGTGCCGCTAATGATTATAGAAAAAAAACATATACGAAAAATAAAAGAATTGATGACTGTGATATTACGCATTGACTTTGTACCGTACAAAGATTCAACAGTCATGCGGCGTGTAGAAAAGAGGATGAAGGCATTGCAACTTCAAAAAAGTGAGGAGTATTTAAAGTATTTAAAAAAGCATGAAGAGGAAGTCAGGTTATTAGGAAAAGATATATTTATCAACGTTACTGATTTTTTTAGAGACATTCATGTTTTTCAGAAAATTAAGCGCATTATACTACCGAATATTTTTTCACAAAATAAAGATACTGTAAAGGTATGGGTGGCAGGCTGTTCTACGGGTGAAGAAGCCTATTCTATGGCAATACTGATTGAGGAGTTTTGTGCAGCGCATGATTATCCTCAAAAAGTCAAAATCATTGCCACAGACATCAAAGAAGAGGCAATTGATAAGGCTCGCTTGGGGCTTTATTCCATCAAAGATTTGATGGGAGTCAATAAATTGCGGTTAGAAAAATTCTTTGACAGAGAAGGTGACAAATATCGTATCAAAAAACAAATTCGGAACAAAGTTGTTTTTGCCATACATGATATTACTTCCGATCCGCCTTTTGCACGAGTTGATATATTGACTTGTCGCAACTTATTAATATATCTAGACAAAAATAGCCAACAAAAAGTACTGGAAAATTTGGTCTTTGCCCTCAATATAGGGGGCTTCCTTGTATTGGGTAAAAGCGAAACTGCCGTCGATATTTCTTATGATTTAAAAAGTGTAAATAATGTCTCCAAAATTTACAAAAGAGTAAAAAACAAACGAATCAGTCCCAGAGCAAATTTTGATCTTACTTACCAAGATAGTCTATTCGCTCCATTAAGTAGTCTCCAAAATGAAAATGAAGAAAGTATGAAAGAGCATGAATCAGCGAAGTCCTTTCAGCATATTATTCACCAGAAATATGCACCCGCAGTAGTTATTATTGACGAACAATTTTATGTCAAGCATATTACACACACCGCCAAAGCGTACATCAATACGCCAGAAGATTATACCAAGATATATAGTCTAGCCTCTCTCGCACCTGAGGCTGTGACGGCTTTGGTACGCGCAGCAATTTCCGAAATAAAAAAAGGTAAATTGGTCAATGCTTACCCACCAATATCGGTAGATTATAAAGGTAATATCAAACAAATCTCCATTACTGTTGAGGCTTTGAAGCTTGAATCTGACAGAACAGCTTTTTATGCCATTATTTTTGAAGCATCTCCTAAAAACGGCAAGCCCTCAACCGATGTAGCCAAACGTATCAATCTTGCCCTCCAAAACCAACTTGCCGATACCGAAGAAAGTCTCCGAAAAACCATCCAGAAACTCGAAAATACCAACCAAAACCTCCTCGCTTCCAACGAAGAACTCCAAAGTACCAATGAAGAGTACATCTCCGTCAATGAAGAACTCCAAACCATCAATTCGGAATATCAGGAATCTATCGACGAACTCTCTATTAGTAATAAAGATGTCGATCATCTGCTTCAAAGTACCGATATCGGAACAGTTTTTTTGGATGATAAATTACACATCCGCAAATTCACTAATCCCATCAAAAACCTCATTAATATTGACGATATAGACCTCAAACGTCCACTCAAAAACTTCACCCATAATCTCAAAAATATCAATATTTACAAAGAAGTCAAAGCCGTATTAGACAGCAATCAAGCCATAGAAAAAGAAGTCGTTTCGGAAGATGACATCCACTACCTCATGCGGGCTACGCCTTATGATGTAGATGAGGAAAACAGAAAAGGAATCGTATTGAGTTTTATTAATATTCAACAACTTATAGAAGCTGAAAAAGCTCTTATGGAGAGCGAATTGTTATACCGCTCCGTGTTTGATTATGCCAACGATGGTATCGTACTCTACAACAGGGAAGAAGATAAAATCATCAATGCCAATAAACGACACCTTGATATTTTGGGATATACCGACAAAAAAGCATATTTGAATCTAAGTCCCGAAGATATATATCCTGAAATCCAATCTGACGGCGAAAAAACCAAAACTAAAATAGCCCGCTACCGAAAACTCAATAAATCGAAAGACTTGTTTGGTGTAGAATGGACCATGAAACGTCAAGACGGTACACTCATCGAAACAGAAGTCAACACTGTGCAAATGCCCAACCCTTACAAAGGCTATTTCCTGCACATCGTGCGCGATATTACCCAAAGAAAAAAAGCACAAGCCGAAATTCTCGCTAGCCAAAAACGTTTTCAGGCGGTATTTGACAATTGCCCGATAGGTGTCGGTATTTCCGATATGAAATTCAACATCGTTCGGGTCAATAAAACCTTCGGGCGAATGATAGGACATACGCCCAGACAATTGAGCCAAATGTCTTTTATTGATATTACCTATCACGAAGATAGAAAACCGGATATGGAACGCCTACAAATGCTCCTATCCGGCAAAAAGAAAGTCATTACATTCGACAAACGCTATGTCAAGAAAGACGGCAAGATATTCTGGGCAAGATTGTGGGTGAGCATTATGGATGATGGTAGTGGAGAAAAATTCTTCGTATCCAGTATGCGTGACATTAGCAAAGAAAAAGAAGCGGCGAAAAAACTACAAGATAGCGAGTTGCGGTATCGTTCATTATTTGAAAAAAATATAGAGGCAGTATTGATTTATGATTTAAATAATAATAAAACGGTGTCAGCCAATAAGCGTGCTTGTCAGCTATTTGAATGTTCAAAAAAACAACTACTTCAAAGTACACCGATGGATTTCTTTCCCGAATTTCAAGAAAATGGCGAACCTTCCATGCAGTTTTTTAGCAAGCAAATGCAGAAATACATGCAAACAGGAGAAGTCTGCCATTTCATGCAAATAAAAACAAAAAAAGGAAAACATCGTGACGCAGAAATTGCCGCTTTCCGGCTTTATGACTCGCCTGACAGCGAGATGGTGGTGCAATTTAAAGATATTACCCTTCAAAAAACAGCCCAAAAAGCACTCCAATCCAGCGAACAACGCTTCCGCAGCCTCTTTGAAAATTCTGCCGATGCGATTGGAATAATGGATGCAAAAACCTTAAAAGTTATAGATTGTAATGAATATTCCTTAAAGTTGTTTAGGGTAAAAAAGAAAGAAGTCATAGGATTGAATGCCTTCAAACTTTCTGCAGAAATACAAATCGACGGCAGACCAAAATCTGAACATCTCCAAGAAATTACCAATATTGTCAATGAGAAAGGACATCATTTGATTGAAAAATGGGTGAGTTTGCGACCGGATGGCACTCAATTTTATTCAGAATTTTCTGTCACCAGACTTCCTGCTCCTGATGAGGATATTTACATCTTACAGATAAGAGATATTACCGAAAAACTACAAGCCCAAAAAGCTATACAAGATAGCGAACAACGCTTCCGTAGCCTTTTCAACCATTCTGCCGATGCTATTTCGATATTGGATACAAAAACGCTTAATATTATAGATTGTAATGAAACATCATTGAGGGTATTTAAGGCAAGCAAAGAACAAATTGTAGGACAAAATCCACTCAAATTTTCTGCTGAAACCCAAGTCGATGGAAAACCAACACTTGAGTATATTCAGGAATATATAAGCATTGTCAATGAGAAAGGTCATTATTTTGTCGAAAACTGGTTGAGTTTGCGTGCTGATGGTACTGAATTTTATTCGGAATTTTCACTAACAAAACTCCCTGCACCTAATGAGCATATTCATATTGTACAAGTAAAAGATATTACCGAAAGATATCAAGCTCAACAAGCTGTCAAGGAGAGCGAAGAACGTTTCCATAGTTTATTTGACCACTCTGCCAATTCTGTATCCATCGTTGATACAAGAAAATTGGCAATAACTGATTGCAATAAAAAAACACTCGAAATGTATCAGGTCACTAAAGATGAGTTTATTGGCAAGTCACCAATGAAATTTTCAGAAGAAGTACAAATCGACGGCAGACCAACTATCACTCATATTCAGGAACAAATGCTGTTGGTTAGGGAAAAAGGTTACTATTTTGCTGAAAAATGGATAAGCAAACGAGCAGATGGCACAAAATTCTATTCCGAAATTTCATTGACCAATTTTCCCGTTCCCAATGAACATTTGTACATCGTTCAGGTAAAAGATGTCACCGAAAAACTCCAAGCCGAACAAGCCCTCCAACAAAGCGAACAACAATTCCGCAGCCTCTTTGAACATTCGGCGGATGCCGTCTCCATCATTGATGCCCAAAAGTATGTCTTTTTAGATACCAATAAAAAATCCCTTGAAATGTTTGGTTACAGCAAAGAAGAACTGATGACCAAAACACCCGACGACCTTTCGGCTACTATACAAGCCGACGGCAGACCTAGCTCTGAACATATACGAGAACTCATAGCCGCAGTAAAAAAACACGGTTACTGTTTCGTTGATAATTGGATAAACCAACATGCAAACGGTACAAAATTTTATACAGAACTTTCAGTGACCAACTTCCCCGCCCCCAATGAACATATCTTCATCATACAACGAAAAGACATCACTGAAAGACTGCAAGCCCAGCAAGAAATTCAAAAACAAAAAGACTATCTAAGGACGATTATTGATGTCATTCCTATGATAGTTACTGTAAAAGATACAAAAGGTAATTACTTACTGACGAATCAAATAGCGACAGAAGCTTTTGGCATGTCAGTAGAAGAAATCATTGGAAGAAATGACGAAGAATTTAAGTCTCGCGAAGGCTGGAGAAGCGTACTTGAGAGCGATAAAAAAGTCGTCAAAACAGGCGAAGTCCTCCAAATCAATGACATCATTGCAGAAGCCCCAAATGGTGAAATACTTTATGGGCAAGCCACCAAAGTACCTATTAAAAATGAAGCCGGTGAAGTGACTCAAATACTAACTGTCGTCAATGACATCACCGAAATCAAAATAGCTGAAAAACTGTTACAAGAACAAAAAGACTATCTCAATACCATCATCAATCTCAGCCCTTCTATGATTACGGCAAAAGATACCGAAGGCAATTTTGTACTCGCCAATCAAGCTGCAACGCCCATTTATGGGGTACCGATAGAAAAAATAATCGGTAAAAATCGTAGAAAATTTGACTTTGGTTTTGGTTCAGAAAAATCTCTTGAAGGTGATAAAAAAGTCATTAAAACCGGTGAAATACAACAATATAATGATGCAACTTTAAACATGGCAAATGGTGAAGAACGTACCTTCCAAATCACCAAAGTTCCTCTAAGAAATGATGAAGGAGAAATTATACAAGTATTAGCAGTTGCCAATGATATTACTGAAATCAAACAAATCGAACGCGACCTACGCGAAAGCGAAACCAAATTTAGAGCGGTCTTTGAAAATTCTCATGCAGTACTTACTATTCTTGACAAAGACTGCAATATCATCGAACAAAACAAACTCTTAATGGAAGGTGGTAAATTAAATATAGGCGGACCCGCTTGGGAGTCAGGTTGGTTTTTACATGACAAAAATCTCATGGCACAGGTAAAAAAAGCCCTCAAAAAAGTAGCGAAAGGAAAAACCATGAACCAACAGTTTGCCTATCCCAAAACGCCGGACAGCTTGGGCTATCTCACTTCCACAGCCAAACCCATATATGCAGACAACGGTAAGGATATTCTATTTTTATTAGCGGAAAGTATAGAAGTTACCGAACTCGTGCAGTCACAACAAGCACTTGCCGATAAAGTAGATGAACTCAATCACAAAAACGAAGAACTCAAAAAATACATTGACTCCAATATGCAGCTCGAAAATTTTGCCTATATCACCTCCCACGACCTCCGCGAACCGCTGCGTACTATCTCTGGTTTCGCCAAATTATTAGAAAAAAAATATATAGAAAAATTAGACACAACGGGTAGAGAGTATCTTCAATACATCCTCACCTCTACCAAAAATATGAACGCACTTATTGAAGATTTATTAGTATTCTCGCAGGTACATACAGGAGATCATACGATAGGAAAAATTAATTTAACCGCTCTGTTAGAGCAAGTTACACAATCACTCAATAGTAGTATTCAAGAAACAAATGCTACTGTACAATTCAAGAATATCCCGAAAACCATCAATGCCAATGAAACTAAAATGAAACAACTCTTCCAAAACCTCATCAGCAATGCCATCAAATTCCGCAAACCGGATATTGCGCCCCAAGTCATTATCAGTGCCAAATCAAAAGATGAATTATGGGAATTTACCATACAAGACAATGGTATTGGTATCAAGGAAGAATACTTTGATAAGATATTTATGATATTCAAACGCCTTCATACAAAAGACGAATATGAAGGCACAGGTATTGGTTTATCATTATGCAAAAAAATAGTAGAGCAGCACGGTGGAGAAATTCGTGTTGAATCGAAGGAAGGACAAGACACAACTTTTATTTTTACAATAGAGAAATAGTTGATAGTTGATAGTTCATAGTTCATAGTTGATAGTTGATAGTTCATGGACAAACGTGAAATACTATGAACCATCAACTATGAACCATGAACCATCAACTATGAACCATGAACTACTCAACCACTCAAAAATTCATTCTAAGTCGCAGATTGATACGTCGTGAAGTCAGGGTATTGGGTACGGCAACGTATTGATTCTGCACCGTTTTGACCCAAGTATGCGAAGCGGCATTAGCCACTTGCAAGAGATTAAAGACCTCCATACTTACCCATGCTTTGCGCGAAAACCGGAACGGATTTCTACCGCGTTTCATACGTCGGTCTGCATCCCACAACAAGTACGAAAATCCAATATCAATACGATGATAAGGTGTATATCGGTAGGTATTTCTGAACACCTCATTATTGCGTAAAATCCCGAAAGGCAAACCCGTACCCACCACAAAATTCATATTCATTTTAAAATTCGGATTCTTAGGCAAATAATCTTGAAAAAACATCGAAAAGGTCATCAACTGGTCGGTGGGGCGCGCCACATTATTGACCACCATAGCCGTCGTATCATTCAGTGTTCGTAATTTATGTTCTACACCTAAAAGTCGTTCGCGGGTACGCATCAATGAGAGGTTTATCCAAGACTCTGCGCCTTCCACAAACTCTCCGTTGAGGCGCAAATCAATTCCCGTAGCATAGCCTCTCGCGTCATTATTGCCATAATACCGGATACGTACATTGTCCACATCATAAGCCACTATATCACTCAGGCTCTTGTAATATGCCTCCGTAATCAAGCGAAACGGACGCTCATACAACTGAAAATCATAGACCAAACCCAGCACCCCATGAATGGATTTTTGGGAGCGCAATTCGCGATTTACATTCCCGTCAAGGTCTCTCATTTCCCTATAAAAAGGTGGTTGATAATACATCCCTGCGGAGGCTTTGACCATCAAATTATTTTTTCCTCTGAGGGGTTTATAATAAAATTGAGCGCGGGGCGTGATGATTGTTTCGCCATTCAAATCCCAGTGCGAAGCCCGTACACCAATGGTCACACCTATCTCCCGCGTACTGTCTTGTGTCAATCTGAATGTATTTTGCAAATAACCGCTTGTACGATTCGATTCAAGATTAATATCTGTTTTTACAACATTAAAAAGGCGCAAACCTGCATCATCGTAAGGCAGCGTATAGAGTGCCGAATCCAAGCGTTCCCACTCATTGATTTCATCAACAATCTGCTCGCGTTGGTATTTTACGCCCCAGCGCAAATGCGAGTTCAAATTACGTTTTTCATTATCTATCAAAGTAGATTCCCAACCACCCTTGTGAGCTACATTACTCACATTTGCCGTCAGATAATTGCGTACAAACTGATGACTGACACCCCTGCCAATCACTGCAAGAATATCCTCACCTGCGCCTTCAGACCCCAAATTGGTCTCTAATATACCCAAAGTATAATTTCCGATAATGTCGATACGCTCATTTTCATTACTCTGATAAGTGGAAGCCAAAAACTTCAAATAATAATTCCCGTTTTTCGGCAGGTGCGTCAAAGAAATACCGTTCATGCTAGTGGTAAAATCATCCCTTTCCTGTCCTTGAAAATTTACTCTGAATTGCAGTGCCAGATTAATCAGCCCAAGCGTTTCCTGACTGCTCAAAGGAACAAAATTATAGACGCTTCGATTGATATTTCCCAGCCAGCCCAATTGCCACGAAGGGCTGAGGTCGTAAGTCAGGTACGATTGCAAATCAAAGAAATTAGGCTGATATTCGCCCTGAGTATTCAAGCTGCCGAGCAGGTATCTTGTCGTTTTATACCTTGCGCCTATGAGATAGCGAAAGGCTTGTTTATTGTCTTTTTTCTTTTTTATACTGCCCTCTACATGTGCCGAACCACCCAAAAAACTCATACCCACCGATGCCCGCGTCGAATCGGCACGCTTATATTTAATATCCAGTACCGACGACATTTTATCCCCAAACCGCGTCTGAAAACCACCTGACGAGAATGCAATAGACCGTATCAAATCAATGTTGGGAAAAGTCAATCCTTCCTGTCGTCCGGCGCGAATCAAAAACGGACGATAAATCTCAAAATCATTGACATACACAAGGTTTTCATCATAACTCCCGCCACGTACCGAATACTGCGAACTCAACTCATCCGAGCTATTCGTCGCGCCCATAGCAAAGGTCGAAATATCCAGATTTCCGCTCGTCGTCGGCAGGTATTCAAAAGGCTTGGTAGAAAGGGATTGCAGCGTACCCACATCATCGCGTATGCGGTCTTCGCGTACCGTAGCTGTTTCCGTTTCCACCGCTTTAGGTTTTATTTTTACATTGACGGTTCGTCGCTGCCCCTGCTTGAGGTTCAAGGTATAAGGCACTTTTTCGTAGCCCACAAAATCAAATTCTACGGTCAGATTCCGGTTGGGTGGCAGGTCAAGGCTAAACCTTCCTTTGCTGTCTGTCGTCGTTCCGATATTGGTATTCGGCACCAGTACATTCACAAATTCCAATGGCTGACCTGTACTGTCATCTATCACTTTCCCATTCAAGTTTGCTTTGTTTTGAGCATAGCAAAATATTGAAAATGAGGTAAATACAATAAATAAAAATATTTTTTTCATGTTGAGATTTATCAAAAATATAACAGGTATTTTCAAAATGCCTGTTAGCTGAAATAGATTGTATCGAAATAAAAATAATTTTTTACTTATGTTTCGCACCCAATTTTTGATTTTTGATATTTAAACCTTTTTTGGCGTAAAAACACAAGAAACTCAATTTTACCATGTCACTATTTTTATAAAAAAATAAAAATAGTCAATTGCCAAATTTTTCATTCAAAATATCAAGGCATTTTGTTCATAAAAGCATTAGATTTTTGCTTTTTCGTGCCAAAAACCGCTAATTATTATTTTTCAAAAAGTGGTGCGAAACATAAGATTTAAGTGAATTTTTAAATTAATTAAAAACAATATTTTATAAAGATAAAATAAATTAATTTAAAATAATTTTTGTTAAAACCCAACTTTTTGAAATTAAACTAACGTTTATTTTGTTGTATTAGAAAAACATTTTCGATTCCCAAAAATTATTTTTAATCTCAACAAAATGCAACTACACGTTTAAGTTTATTTCATTCTGATAATTAAGTAATAAGGCAAAAATAAACTAACAATTTTTGAACCACTAAGCGCACGGGTAGTCCTGCAAATGTAATGCTGAAAGTCGGGCAACTTGCCTTGCATTTCCAAAATGCAAGGCAAGTAAGGGCATTACATTTATAGCACTACCCAAAATTCATGGCTTTTTCATAAAAAGTAAAACGTCCAAAAGTCAAGGTCATATCGCACCGCGATGCGGAATCTATCGCTGCAAGAGCGCGGTTTTAAGCAATAGCTACTATTTTGAAATCGTGCCAAGATTCGACAGACCCCGCATCAAGCGCGGGGTGACGTTGATTTTTGGCGTTTTTGAGCGAGTTTTAATCCGATAAAAAACCACCTACATATCTAATTATCAAAATCTTACCAATAGTTAAATTTTTAATTTGTAAAATATCGCAAAACTGTTCCTGTACTATCTTACCGAAACATCCGACCTTGTGTTTGTATTGAAAATGTAGCTACAACATTTTTTAATTTTAAAAGCATACACAATGAAAATACAGGATGTTTTATGCACCATGATATTTCTTTATTTGGGTTTCGCAGGCTATGGACAAATCACATCGCCTCAATACGGTGACGAGCAGCGTTTGGTCTTGACGATGAATGAAGACCGAATCGAAAAAATCAAACCCTACCGATACGACCCCGAAAAACCATACAGCTACGCCTATTCGGGCAGAGCAAGTAATCAGATGGCAACAATGCGACTTTTGGAAGGCGATGATTTTTTACACCTTCAAGTGGTACTGAATGCTAACGATAATTCACAAAATGCTTATTTCCGATTTGGAGTAGGTGGTGTGGATGCACAAGAGGACTATAATATTGACAAATTTTTTAATGTTCGTAATGGGAAAGTATATTACACTTTTTTTGATTTTATCGAATTGGGAACGGGCATGGATGTGATTGATTTGTATTACGACCATGATATACAAGAGTATCAACTGCAGCATAATGGTGAGCCGATAGCCTGTGGCGAGTTGGCGATTGATGGTATCAAACAGGCTTTTGTGACTGCCCAAAATGGCGATAATGTAGCTACGGAAGTCTTGGTGTCTTTCTCACCGGAAATTGATTTGTTGCTGCCCTGTAGTCCTGAATGTGAGTTGGTGGATGAGTTGGCAGAGGAGCGTTTGGTGGAGACGATTCAAGAAATTGAGACCTATCCAAATCCGGCGCGAGAGTATCTGACTGTAGAGTTAGAACCCTTTGAAAATGAGATTATTACGATAAATATGCTGGATGCCATAGGGAGAACGGCACTGCGCCAAAGGGCAGAGATCAGGGCAGGGCATACCGCCAAAATCGAACTGAATACGCAAAGTCTCGATGCCGGAATTTATTATTTAAATATACAATCAGCCTACAAATTTGAAACTCAAAAAATTACTGTTTTTAATTAAACGTCCATACTCCGTACCGACGACTTTAGCCGTCGCAGGATAGTGAACTAACTTGACGGCTAAAGTCGTCAGTACGGGTACATAATAAAAAATATTTTTTAAAATAAAAAAATAATAATACGATGAAAAATTTAAAAATAATCGCACTTCTACTTTTTACAGCCAATTTTGCATACACTCAAACGCCTACCTCACAAGGCGAAGGCGCAGGTACACAAGGCAACTACGGAACTTACTACGGATATAATGCCGGACAATCCGCTACGGGCGAAAATAATATTTATGTAGGCACGTTTGCCGGTCAAAATTCAGGAACAGGCAGGTTCAATGTAGCGATTGGTACCAATGCTCTGAACACCAATACCACCGGACAAAATAATGTCATGATAGGCACTAGCGCAGGAGCTAATAATGGTGTAGGTGGCGATAATGTCTTTTTGGGTGCTTTTGCAGGTAATAAAAATAATTCGGGCTATGACAATGTGATGTTAGGTGCTACCGCAGGAGCTAATATTGTAGGAAATAGAAATATACTCATTGGCAGAGCTACAGGAAATGCGCTCACTAGTGGCACAGGAAATATATTTATTGGCTATCAGGCAGGAGCGTTATTGGATAATATTAGTAATAAATTATACATTCAAAATTCTAATGACACAGAAAAGCCCTTAATTTATGGTGATTTTCAAACGGGGCAAGTTGGTATCGAAACAAGCTATGTGCCGGGTGCTTACAAACTGGCTGTGAATGGCGATGTGATTGCCGAAGAGATACAGGTCATGGAGCGCATACATTGGCCCGACTATGTGTTTGATGACGATTACAACTTACTGTCTTTGCCCGAACTGGAAACTAAAATCGAATCACTTGGACATCTGCCCGGTGTGCCGAGTGCAGAGGAAGTCAACGAAAATGGTCATGCACTTGGCAAAATGGACGCTATCTTGCTGGAAAAAGTAGAGGAACTGACCTTGCACCTCATTGATATGAATAAAAATATGGAAAGGCTGAACCAAGAAAACAAATTATTGAAAAAGGAAATCAGTGAACTTAAAAAATAACCTCAGATTTGTCGTTGGAGTAAAATCATGTAGCCTTAGGGCTGCATGGTTTTGTTCTCCAACGAGTTTTTATTCACCAAATTTATTGAAAGATAAATCCAACGACAAAGAATTATGAACAACTTAATCAAACTATCCACAGTATGTATGCTCACCTTGATGAGTAGCACCCTTTTCAGTCAAAACTTCAGTCGCCTTGTCCGCGAAAACGGCTTGGTGATGCAGCGCATACACACACCCGGACAAACGCCCGGCATCTGCGTCATGAACTTCCACAGCGACGGCGAAGCGGGTCATGCCGATTTTATTTATATGAGAGCCACCGCAGAGTCGAATTCACTGAACCCTAATAATATGGTGCTGACCGAGAGTGGTTTGTTGATGATTAGTGGTGATGATGATTGCTCTAATTTAACTATGCCAGATTTTGGCGATAATAATGTAAAATTATATGTCAATGGTGAAATTGCGACTAATTCAGGTAATGGAACAGTCACTATTTTATCTGATGAACGAATGAAAAAAAATATTCAACCGCTTAAAAACAGTCTGGATATTATCCGAGAAAGTAATTTTGTAGAGTTTCAATACAATAGTTTATCGGGCATGAAATCCGATAAAAAATACTACGGCATACTCGCCCAAGAAATGCAGAAAGTGCTGCCCAATACCATTACAAAAAACGCTAAGAAACTTCGCGCAAGCGACAAACAGACCACAGAATTTTTAATGTTTAATCCCAACGACCTGATGTATTCGGGCTTAAATGCCATTAAAGAACTGGACCAAGAAAATCAGGATTTAAAAGAAAGAGTAGCGGAATTGGAGCGTCTTGTGGCACAATTGGTGGAAGCAAAGGAAATCAATACACGAAGTATTCCCACATCCACAGAGACAGAAGATTCGCCCTATCTTGCTCAAAACAGCCCCAACCCACTATGCCAATCTACAGAGATTGAATACACTTTGCCTGATGATGTTTCGTCGGCTTATCTTGTCATTCAGGATATGATGGGGAGGAAAATTACACAATTTGAATTGGGAAATACACCAACAGGCAAGGTGACTTTTGATGCCAAACAATATGGTATCAACACAGGCATTTACATCTATTCATTAATCGTAAATAATGATACGATAGCCTCCAAAAAAATGATTGTACAATAAAAGGCTGTTTATAATCCAATATCAAAAAAGCGCATCGGAGTTGGAAGGTACTACAATTTCATGTAGTGCTTTTCACCTCAATTTTTCCTATCTTTTGTTCACACCAAAGTAAAAGGCATTCCAAGTCCATTGCTTTAATGTTTTGTTCTTTTTTTATATTAAAAAGTTGCTTGTATAATATCGTAATCTGAGTATTTTTTTCATGCTTGTCGGCGCAGCGCATTAATTTTCTAAAGCCTGCAAGAATAATTTGTCTGTACTCATTAAGTTCCTTTTTTTTTGTCAATACCTTTCTTGTAGATTCAATTCTATTATCTAAATTAATATCTTCACAATCATAATATATTGGAAGTTGAATAATACGTGCAGCATGTATAAACCTTTGCCCTTGTACAGCGTTTTCAAAATTCAAGATTTTACTCAACCAGTAAATCGCGGATTCAATTTTGTTACCAAACCAATAAGCTACCACAATATTATAATAGAAGGCGAGTTCTCTCCTCTTTTCAAGAATAAGACATAAATCATCCCATTTACGTTCTATATTTTTAGCCACTTTTATTGCAGCTTCAAAATCACGTTTATCCAAATGATATATCAACAATTTAAAATGAATGGTATTAAACATACTCATATCATTATCAAAAAAATTAGCTTTTAAGGTATTAATAATGTTAATGTAATGCTCATAATTTTCGGCATATCCGGCAATTGAAAGATAACGGCAAAGATGCTGTTTATGCTCCTTGCTGATATGTTCCCCTTCTATTATTTCCGAATAAGTATCAATCAAATTTTTGGCAGCAGCATGAGCAGCTTCCCAATCATCCAAATAACTATAATACGCACTTTGAGCATAAAAAAAATGACGCTGTGCTTTGAGCGACAATTGTTCCGGTCGGATATTTTCTAAGGTAGGCACTACGGTATCGTTGAAGAGTTGGCGATTTTCTGCCTGTCTGATTTTCGGGTCTTTCAGTATGATTAACTGAGTACGAATCGCTGCGGTTTCCATTTTCAATTCCTCGTATTGTTGGTCTTGCGTCACCTCCCGCGAATCCAGCATCCCCAACAGCTTATTGTCATGCTTATTCGTATCTTCCAAAATCAACAGCTTGCGTTCCCATGCAAATAAATCTGTCAAGACTGAAAGACACTGTTCTTGCTCTGCCGACTTTCGTATTTTTTTGAGTAATTCTTCGTAGGTTTTGACCAGATTTCTGTCCTTCACAGCTTTATCGTATAGGATAGGCAGGAGATTCATCTGCAAACGCAAAGACTGTTCGATAGTCCTATTGGCATGAAAAACGCTTAGGCTTTCCATGATTTTATCTTTGAGTTGCGTCTTTTTACGGGCGAGTTGTTTAATGAATTTATCATCTTTAAAATGCGCTTTTAAGGCTGTCTCATCGTACTCCCGGGCAGCATCCAAAAATTCAAACAATCGTAAATATTCCGGTTTTTCTTTTGCCGTATTGAGACGGGCATATCGGGTAAAGTGAGATTTTTCACCCGTTGTCATTGATTTGATAAGCGCGAACAGTCTGTCTTGCATGGTTTTAAATTCCAAATAACAAATTCCAAGCACCAAAAAACAAATTTCAAATAACAATTCCAAATAATGACTCTAAAACTTAGTATTTGGCGTAGGACAAACAGACCGAAAATGAAACCCCTAAAAGCTATCGTCATTCCGCACCTTGATGCGGAATCTGTTGCCGCAAGAGAACAATTTTAGACAGAAGCTACTATTTAGTATTCTGCCAAGATACAACAGATTCCGCGTCAAGCGCGGAATGACGACAGTTTTTAATATTTTATTTTTTTAAATTTGTTATTTGGAATTTGGTGCTTTACAGTAATTTAGCCAAAGAATCCTGTAAGGTCAGTACACTCGCTTTGGCGGGTTTTTTCGCAAAATTTCCGTTTTTATCAATGATAAAATATTCGGGCATTGCCTTGACGTTGAAGGCTTTGGCAACTTCGGAATCAATACCACCTTCGGCAAAGAGGTGAATGCCACTCATATTGCGGAAGCGGACAGATTCGCGCCATCGGTCGGCGGTTTGTTCCAGCGAAATATGGATAAATACCACGTCGTTGTAAGGCAGCCGTTGTTGTACGGTCTTGGTCATAGAAATCTTGCTGATGCAAGGGCGACACCAAGTTGCCCAAAAATCAACATAGACCACTTTACCTATAAAATCTTGTAAAGAAACCACCTTACCGTCAATATCTGTCATCGTAAAAGAAGGCGCAGGACTGCCTATCGCATACTTGTTTTTTTGTTGAAACATCTCCGTAGCCGGCGCAGTGTATTCCGTATAATTTGTCGTTTTTACAAAATCATTATACCTATCCAACATAATGTGTAATTGCCTGTCTTTCAAGCCGCGCTCCAAGATGTTAGCTTGTGCAAAGGCTTGTGTTTTACCATACAGTTCTTGCTTGGCAATGTCATATTGCCCCAAATAAGCATCGCCTTCCGGGGTGGCAAAAAACCTGTAATTGAGCCAGCCTTTAATAAATTCGCGGTAGGTCGGGTTGCTCACCAACTCATCGTCACTCAAGCTGAGTTCATGCACAAAATCGAAGAACTCCGGCGGTACATTTTCTTTGCCCGACGCATAACCGTAAGCCAACATATATGTGCCCCATTCGTATTCCACATTTGCCCGCAAATGTTTGACAAACATCGGTGATGCATCAGGAAAACTCTGCATATATGACTCCACCGCATTCAATCTGTTTTGTTTATAAGTCTGCATGTACGATGTAAAATTTTCGGGCGACATCAGGAAAATTTTGCCATAAATTTGTGAAGGCACTTCATACCATAGTGTTCCCTGTTTGTATTGTTTGCGTTTAAATTTGCTCTCTTCGGGGTATTGTTTCATGTAGGCATGAAAAGCGCGATTATTGGCACCTTCCGAGCCGTGAAAGTGCATCGAACGGTCAAAATTTTTGGCATCTGTATCCAGCTTGACGTGATCGCCCGGCTCTACGTACAGGCGTACCCATGCGTTGGGTCCGTACATCAGCGCGACAAATTGCGGCTCTGAAACAGGTATCAAAAAAGTAAATTCATCCTGCTCATTGATGCGGGCATCAAAGGTACTTTGACTGCTGTTTTTATAACTGTCATCAGTTTTCAAAGTGATATTTTTCCAAACGGCTCCTCGTACCGTTCCCGTAATTTGGGTGTTACTTTCCTGTTGTGCAAACGCTGATTGACTTATCAATACAACGCATAAAAAGATCATTAATTTATACATAAATCAGGTGGGTTTTAATGAACAAATGTGTTATACTGTTTTGTAGTTAAATTGCTGCATGGTTGTATTGTTGAATATGAAGCAATTTTTCAAAACCAATACCTATTTTTTATATTTTAAAATAATTATAAATTAAAATATAAAAATTAATTAAATGGTCTGATTTTTAACCGAATACAGTATTTTTAAATTATTAAAAAAATAATTAAATGATATATTAATTAAACAAAGGTAAAAAATAAAATTATAATAATCAATAGGCTAGGTAAAGTATAGGAATGATAAACAGATATGGTTTCAATTTATACGCGATAATTTGTTAAGGGTTACATAGAATGAATAATTTATGATGAAAAAAAGGACAAGTTTATCTAAATGAGAAAAGTCGTTGATATTTTTACCGACTCATGTAGGAAATCAGGTGGAATGTGAAGCAAGCCCAAATCCTATAAGGTTTTCGAAAACCTTATAGGGCTGATTATCAGTACTTTACACTAATTTAAAATAAAAAATCAGATACTACTATATATGCCCCAAAAACCCCAAGAAAAACGTCTTGCTGAATTTATTTCTCCCGACAACTGTACGGGAGAAATAAATTCAGCAAGACGTTCTGGTTTGGGGGTTCATATATAGTAGTAGTATGTAAAAACCAATCTGTATTTCACGTGATTTCCTACATGAGCCTTTTTACTTTCAAATTAAAATTAATGTAAAATGTAACTTGACAATATCATGTTTTAAAAATAAAAATATGTTTGTGTTTAACATGAGATATTTTTTCCGAATTTGGGCTAAAACTCGTCAGACATTTTCAAAATCTACCGATGAACTCATATTTTCCGACAAAGTTTAAATGTCTGACGAGTTTTAGCCCAAATTCAAGCCCAATCCCGTCCATTATTGAATAAAAATTAAAAATGAGCATGGGTACAAAAACGAATCACACCTTTGATAACGCGATACATTTCTTATCTTATTGATTATTATTTTTTTTTAAAAGTAAAAAAATAATAATATATTGTACACGTACTACAAGCACTTTTACATTTTAAATTTGATATTTTACATTTCAAAAAAGTGTCAGCTACTTTTACAGTAAATTTAAACATGCCTAAAAAGTCCAGTAATTTCTACAAACCCGATTTCAGCCTTTTCTCATTTCACATAATATTTTGCCCATCGCGATTTGCATAGCTTTTTTATTGGTAAAATTTTTCTTTTTAAAAACAATATTTTATACCTTTGTTAAGGTAGCATAGAATAGCATAGCCTTGTACATGTACGATACTCCTATATTTGCGTAAGCAAATAAAATTGCACTTGAACTTGAGACTTGCACTTGAACTTAAAAATGAGCGTTGTACAAAAAATACAGGAATTGGAAGATGTCGTTTTGCTATCGAAGCATGAGCAATTGGTTAAGGGTATCATCAATGCAATTGATGAAAAAGAATTGG
This sequence comes from uncultured Saprospiraceae bacterium, assembly GCA_938028705.1. GTDB lineage: Bacteria > Bacteroidota > Bacteroidia > Chitinophagales > Saprospiraceae > JAHDEO01. The sequence continues at coordinate 20,363 of CALIZI010000182.1, forward strand.
TGCAAGGAAGCATGTTGCCGTCGGTCAATGTCATGGTTCGCGAGTTAGGCTTTGCGCGAAAAACAATCGTGAAAGCTTACAGCGAATTGAAAGACAGAGGCATCGTCGAATCCAAAAATCGTTTAGGGTACTTTGTAGCGCATACCGCTACCGACCAAACAGTAAAAGTCGCACTTTTGCTCTATGCTTTTCATACTTTTCAGGAAGTATTTTATAACACATTTCGGGAGACAGTGGGCGAAAATGTACAAATAGATGTGTTTTTTCACCACAATAATTTTGAAGTTTACGAACAAACCTTGACCAATATCGCTGACCGTTATGGCATATACGTCATCGCCCCGATTCCACATAAAAAAAATAAAATATTACTCGACAAAATCCCTCCAAATAAATTACTAATAGCGGATAGATACGAAGCACTCGGAAACGACTATTCGTATGTCTCGCAGCATTTTGAAACACCTACTTACCAAGCCCTCGAAACATTAAAAGAGCGATTGAAAGACTTTGACGAAGTGGTCTTATTTTTCAAACAAAAGTCAGATTATCCGATAGGTATTTTAAAGGCGTTTGAAACATTCACCAAACAACATAATATAAAATCAAAAGTACTCAATCGCTACTCAACAAAAGTGTTGAAGAAAGGTAAAGTCTATTTCACCATAGGCGATATTGATTTATGGGAATTATTGAAAGATTGTGAAAAACAAAATATACAAATCGGCGAAGAATTGGGAATTATCTCACATAATGATTCACCCGTAAAAGAAATTATCTGCGGCGGTATCACCACCATTTCAACGGATTTCGCATTAATGGGAAAGCAAGCCGCCGAATTTGTTTTACACAGAAAAAAAACACAGCAAATTATACCAAGTACGTTACTACGACGTGCTTCTTTATAACGTAACACAGACATTCTTGTCTGTCTCTAAAACCCGCCTTGCATTTTCAAAATGCAAGGTGATTTAGATAAAAATCTAAAATTTTCTTATTCAAAAACTAAACAATCAACTAAATTTTAGTTTAAATAAAAACTTGATAATCAAGGTCATATATAATTTAAACTTAAACTTAGACTTGAACTTAAACTTTACTATCTATATGATGAGAATATTACATCTGCAATCAAGACAATCGCACAAATGGCGTATGCTATGGCTGTTCTTGATGTTGCCTATGTTGGCAATCGCATCACCCGACGCGACGGTCACAGGAACAGTCATCGACTCTGATGGCTTTCCATTGATTGGGGTCAATGTGGTGATTAAAAACACCACCACAGGTACGACCACAGACTTAGACGGCAACTACTCCATCGACGCACCCGAAGGGGCGATTTTGGAGTTCTCCTACATTGGTTTTCAGACGATTGAAGAACCTGTCAGTGGTCGTTCTGTTATCGACATCACCATGCGTGGCGATTCCGAATTATTGGATGAAGTCGTCGTAGTCGGCTACGGCATACAGCGCAAAAGCGACCTTACCGGTTCGGTAGCGCAAATTGACGGTGCTGACCTCCAAAATGTCGTCGTCGGTAATGCCACCTCTGCCCTTCAAGGCAGAATGGCAGGTGTCCAAGTCGAAAATTTCGGCGGACAACCCGGCGGTGAAGCAAACGTCTTCGTGCGCGGAGTCAGTTCACTCACCAACTCGTATCCATTATATGTAGTTGATGGTACATTTGTCGAAAACATGCGCTACCTCAATCCGAAAGACATCGAATCCATCGAAGTTTTAAAGGATGCTTCTGCGGCAGCGATTTACGGTTCGCGTGCAGCGAATGGCGTAGTACTCGTCACTACCAAACGCGGTAAAGCGGGCGCACCACGCATCAACTTGGATGTACGCGGCGGTATGGATTCGCCGAGTAAAATGCTCGACTATCTTAATGGTTCGCAATTCGTAGATTATCGCAATCAACTGGAGGCAAACGACGGTACAGGTTTCGTAGTAGCCGACAACGGTGTAAGTACCGATTGGCAAGACCTTTCGCTCAATAATGGTGCAGTCCAAGACTACGGCATTTCGGCTTCGGGTGGTAGCGAAAATTCCTCTTATTTTATTTCAGGAAATTACTTCAACCAAGACGGTATTCTTGTAGGTTCAGGCTTCGAGCGACTCAATGCCCGTGCCAATAGCTATTTCAAAATCGGACGCTTGACCATCAATGAATCACTTTCCCTTTCATCCTCCGAATTGCAGGAAAATAATTGGTTTGGTTTTGAAGGTTCTACTGCGCCGATTCTGCGGGAAAATGTACCTGAAAATGATGGTGGCTTTGAAGCACCGAGTGCAGAATTACACAATTTTGGAGGCACCAATAAATATGCCCTCGCTACACTCGAAGATAACAAAACTCGCGCCCGAAACTTACTCGGAAATGTCAACGTAGGTTACGAAATCGTCGATGGTTTGAGTGCAAAAATCAATATCGGTGTGGACTATCTCAATTCGATAAGTACCACCTTTATGCCGACTTACTTTATGAGTGCGACAGACGCACCAAGAAATGTCAATGACCAAAACGACTTCACAGATGTACGCAGCGAATCCGTATTATTTCAGGTCGAACCGACCTTGAATTACACCAAAGATTTTGGCAAAAGCCGCGTCAATGCAGTCGTTGGTTATGGTCAATTAAAAAGAGATATCAGAGCAGTGGCAGTGTATGCTCAAAATCTACCGGGCAATGATATTCAAACCATCGCCGCTGCAAGTCCTGAGTTCATTCAGAATACAGGTGGCGGAAATATTACCAGCGTATTACAATCCGTTTTCGGACGTGTAAATTATGCTTTTGATAATAAATATATGCTCACAGGTACAGTGCGCCGCGATGCTTCTTCCAAATTTTCAGAAGCCAATCGCACAGGTGTATTTCCTTCATTTTCAGTAGGTTGGAATGTGGCTAACGAAGGTTTTTGGAATAAAGACGGAGCGATTAATCGACTCAAATTACGTGCAGGATACGGCGAATTAGGTTCACAGGAAATTCCCGATTATGCCTATCAATCTGTCTTTAATTTGACTTCCAATACTTCTTTCGGCGGACAAACTGTTCCCGGTTTTGCACAGACCTCCTTCAATTTGGAGAATATCAAATGGGAAACCGCACGCACCTTTAACGTAGGTGCAGATGTAGGATTATTGCAAGACAAACTCACGCTTACCGTTGATTATTTCAACAAAGATGTCAGCGATGTATTGGTTGGCGTTGTTCTTCCGGCAAGTAGCGGAACGAGTATTCCCGTCATCCAAAATGTAGGCGAAGTCAATAATAAAGGACTCGAACTCGAAGCGGCGTATCGTCAAAGCGGTAATTTCAGATACGAAATCAGCGGCAACATTGCGTTCATTCGCAACAAGGTCGTCAGCCTCCCGAATCCGGTTATCGGACCATCGACGAGTGAAGACCTTACCCGTGTCAATCGTTTCATCGAAGACTATCCGTTGGGTGTCTTTTGGGGCTTTGAAGTCGATGGCGTTTATCCCGACCAAGCGGCTATTGACGACGACCCGAATATTGCCAATGACGAAGCCCGTAAATCGGTTGTTTCTCCCGGCGATTTTATCCGTAGAGACATCACAGGCGATGGCATCGTAGATGGTGACGACCTCACCGTACTCGGCGACCCGACACCCGATTTCACCTACGGACTCAACTTCTTGGGCGGTGTAGGCGGATTTGATTTTGGTGTATTCTTTCAAGGCGTTCAAGGCAATGAAATTTATAACTTAAATAAATTTTTCAATATCTTCTGGGCGGATGACAACAAACTCACCACCGTCCTCGACGCTTGGACACCCGAAAACACCAACACCGACATCCCACGCGCCACTACGCTTGACCAGGGTGGTAATCGCGAACCTTCATCCTTCTTCGTAGAGGACGGTTCGTACCTGCGCCTTCGCGCTTTGGAGTTGGGCTACAGTCTCGACGACCAAATCAATGCCGATTGGGTCAGCGGATTGCGTTTGTTTGTCAATGCACAAAACTTGTTCGTCCTCACAGGCTATTCCGGCTACGACCCGGATGTATCGTCCACCAATGGCGGATATGCCAACTCTGACGCAGGTTTCTTCGGCAACCGCACAAGAGTCAATCCATTATTAGGTAGAGGACTTGACAGTCGCGCTTATCCTAATGCACGCAGCATTATTTTTGGCGTACAAGCAACGTTTTAAATATAAAACTCACATTTCTGTTAAATTTTTTCGAGTTCAAATTTTTATTGATTTTCAATTAATAATAAATAGTTTAAAATTAATATTTTATTAAAAAAATTTTAAAAGCCAAATTATATTTTGAATTAGGTTGTGAAAATTTTGAA
>CALIZI010000183.1 GCA_938028705.1 uncultured Saprospiraceae bacterium
AATGTCATGTTCGATTTTTATTTAATATAGTTGGCATTTTGCGCTAAAACTCGTCTGACATTTTCAAAATTCACCAATGATGTCATATTTTTCCAGCAATGTTTAAATGTCTGACGAGTTTTAGCCCAAATTCGGAAAAAAATATCCCATGTTAAACACAAAAATATTTTTTATTTAAAAATAAATAAAAAAATCTTCTAACCGCTATCAAATACAATTTAAATACCATCATTTACTCCACTATAACACTCGTCACTCTCACTACTCGCTACTCGCTACTCTCCCACTCACTACTCCAAATCCGATGCACGCATTTAAAATTTCATTTTGAAAAAAGTATAATAACGGACAAAAACAGACATTTTCATACACAAAACCAATATATATTCTTATCTTAGCGATTTATTAACAATAATATCATTAAACTTTCAATATGCATACTAAAACAATACTCAAATTTGCTTATATCATCACCCTTTGTGCTTTTCTCTTTTCCGCATGTCAGCAAGAAGACCCCGGAGGTGCTTTGACCGCCGACCCTCGTGGGCAAATTGTTTCTCAGGAGCTTTCCGGTACGTACAGTATTGCTCAAATTGATTCTATTGTCAATTCTTTGGGGCAGCCCGAACTGCTGTTATTAGAGAGAAATTATGGCGTAAGTATTTATAATATCATTTATGAAACCGTTGACCCGAAAGGCGAACCTACGGTAGCTTCCGGTGCTTTGGTCATACCCGATATGGAGGCTCCGAATGCTTGGGTTTCTTACCAACATGGTACGGTCATTAAGAAGGATGACGTACCGTCCAAAGGTTCGCAGGAGCTGCTCATTGGTATTGTTTATTCTGCCAATAGTGGTGTCGTTACTTCACTGCCCGATTATCTTGGCTTGGGCGATGGACCGGGTTTGCATCCTTATGTACATGGCAAATCTCAGGCAACTGCCGCCATAGATATGATACGGGCAGGTAAGCGTGTGTGTGAGTCTCTTGATGTACAGCTCAATGATAAACTGATGATTTTCGGTTACTCGCAGGGCGGTCATGCAACTATGGCACTCAATAAGGAAATTGAGGAAAACTATTCGGATGAATTTACCGTCACTGCCTCTGCACCTATGGCAGGTCCTTACGATATGTCGGGCTATCAAGCTGCGCCTTTTACCGACGAAATAGCTTATGTTGCCCCTTACTATTTTCCTTATCTTTTATTCTCTTATAATGCAGCTTACGATTTGTACCCCAATTACGCTGATTTCCTAAAATCGCCTTACGACGAGACACTTCCCCCTTTATTTGACGGTATGCACGGTGGCGGTCAAATTAACGATGCTATGCCCAATATTCCAAGTAAAATTATCAAAGATGACATCATAGAGGGTTTCAAATATAATTATAATCATCCGTTTAGAGTTGCCCTCAGAGAAAATGATTTGTGGGATTGGAAACCCGAAGCTCCTATGCACATCTGCCATTGTACAGGCGATACTCAGGTGTTTTATGAAAATGCACTGGTAGCCTACAATAGTTTCAAGGATAAAGGTAAAGAAGATGTGGAACTTTATACACCGAATAATGGCGACCACGGCGATTGTGTGATTCCCTGCTTTTTAGATGCGCTACAATGGTTTTCTACCTTTTATTGAGAATTAGTTTATACCAATCGTACAATAAATTTAATGTCATAATTCCCCCTCTATATGGGCTATATTTGAAGTAAATAAGAAGGCTGCTTTCCAGAAGGGAAGTAGCCTTCTTTTATTAGATTTTTGGGGTATGTTTAAATTTTTGGTAAAAGTAGTTGACACTTTTTTGAATGTAAAATGTAAAATGTAAAATAATAAATGTAAAATGTAAAAGTGTCGATAGGACATGAAGTTATACTATTTTAAACAACCCATGTCGTATATATTTTTCATAAAATACTGTAAAACAACAAGTTAATTTACAGTATATACAACATGTATTATTTAAAAGGGTATTATTTATTTTTAAATTATTATATATTTAAAATTTTGAAAATCAAATCCTTATTAAGAAACATTCACGTTATACACTTTTACATTTTACATTTATTATTTTACATTTTACATTATTTTAATTTGAAAATAAAAGTGTCAACCGCTTTTCTAAATATGCCATTTTTGGCTATCAGTCCATAGTTATAATCGTTTGAATTACAAACATGTTGAAATTCCTGATTCTAAGAACTATGAACTGTCCAACCATGAATTGATAGCCGAAACCGCTTACCTCAAAATAAAAGAAGACTGCCTCCCATAAGGAAAGCAGCCTTCTCTATTTGATTGAAAAGAAAAATTTTACAATTCGGATGACCAACTCAATCATTGTTTTCAGTCATTCCAAACAGAACTTATCCTTCCAATTTGAACCGTACAGGTAAGTTGAACTGTACCCGTACAGGTTGATTACGTTGTTTGCCCGGCACCCATTGTGGCATACTTTGTACGATACGCAAGGCTTCTTTACCGCAGCCTCCACCGAGGTCGCGCAAGATTTTCGGGTCTGTCACCGAACCGTCTTTTTCGACAACGAAACTGACCACGACCATACCTTCAATACCATTTTCACGCGCAATGGTCGGGTATTTAATGTTTTTGTAAATGTACTCCAACATTTTTTTCTCCGCACATTTTTTCTTTTCGTCACTTGTACCACCCGCATCTTCGCAACCCGGAAAACGAGGCATATCTTGTACAATCGTAAAGATTTCGTCCGATTCTTCTTCCGGCTCCGGCTCTGGTGGTGGCGGTGGTGGCGGAGGCGGTGGTGGCGGAGGCGGTGCTTCTTTTTTCGGTGGTGGCGGTGGTGGTTCTTCCACGACCGTTTCTTCTTCTACGGTCTGATCTTCAAACTCAATTTCCTCCTCTACCTCTTCTTCCGGCACTTCCTCAATGACAGGTGGTGGCGGTGGTGGCGGAGGCGGTGGTGGCTCGGCAGTACGTGGTGGCTCAATATCAATGTCATCGGGCAATTCCAAAGCATCGTCAGGGATGATGATTTCGCGCTCATAAGTCGTCCAGCTAAATGCCAATAACGAAAGTAGTAATGCACCCGCCAATCCTGTAAGAAAGAAAGACCGGGAAAACCCAAACGCATTGACTTCAGGATATTGACGTGCAAATTTCATCGTCCTGTTGTCCACATACTTGCCGGCTAAATCTTGCTTACTGGCACTACCAAGTCTCGAACGGACTGCAAGGATAATTCCTATGACCGCCAAGAGAATCAGTACAAGTGCAATAGCAAGCTGTGCTCCGGTAAGTTGTAACATGTTAAAAAAATTTGTTAGCTATTAGTTCATAGTTGTCAGTTCATGGTTCATAGTTTTTTACAATTCATTGTAAAAAAACTAATTATCAGAATTGGACAAATATATGTATAGCCAATTTGTTTTATTGCATCATCCCATAAAGGATGAATTATTTTTATGTTGAAAAAAATCTTAAACTCAATAGACCTATCAAACAACCGATAATATTAGCAAGAATATCTAAAACATCAAAATTTCTACCCGAAAAAAAATGAAATTGCATTAATTCTATCCCTATTCCGTAAAAAACAGCGAATAAAAAAATAGAAATGACAATATTCTTCGGAATTTTATCCGGTCGAAAATTTCTGTACATTCCCCAGAGTATAGCACTGACCAAGATACAATACACCCCCAAATGTCCTGCTTTATCGGGTTGTATGATATTCCAAAACGAAAACTCAGGCAATGAATTTCCCGGCACTGCGGAGAGTACAAATATCAGCAGCCCCCAAAGCACCGCCGGAATGAAATATTGATACTTCATAAATATATTAATGCGATAATACTGAAATGCGATAAATTAATGCATTATAGCATTAACGCATTTCAGCATTATCACATTCAAGATACCTGTGCGGTCATTTCCGTATAAGCGGCGGCATCCATGAGTTCCTCGAGTTCGGCTGTGTTGTCCATTTTAACTTTAATCATCCAGCCTTTCTCATAAGGATCTGTATTGACAAATTCGGGTTCACCCTCCAACTCTGAATTGATTTCTTCTATCGTGCCGCCTACGGGCATATACAGGTCCGAAACCGTCTTTACGGCTTCTACCGTACCGAATACTTCGTCTTTTGCAAGCGTCTGTCCTTCGGTTTCGATTTCTACGTAAACAATATCACCAAGTTGGTCTTGAGCAAAATCGGTCACACCTATATAAGCATGTTCCCCGTCCACTCGTACCCACTCATGTTCTTTACTGTATTTTAAATTATCCGGCGTATTCATTTTTTTTATTTTGTAAAAATATAATCCGCCAAAGTTACTTTTTTTTGTGCAAGTGTTAAAATGTTAGGGCATTAAAGTGTTGAAGTATTGAAGTATTGATGTGTTAATATTGTCGAACCAACGAGGTCTTTTTTTATATTAAAAATGCTTTGACTTGGCATTTTCGCAAGATACCCTTCGCAGTATTCCAATCTAATTGATACAAAGTCAGTACCTTATAGCTTTCATGTATCCATATCCGTTCTTTACTCACTTGCTAAATATGCGGATCATCGGAGCTTGCTCAAAAGTACAATACGTCAGCACTTCAACACATCTATCCCTGCAATTGAAACCTGACAGGCAGATTAAATTGTACCCTTACAGGTTTTGCACGTTGGTAGCCCGGAATCCAATCCGGCATTTGATTGACCACGCGGAGAGCTTCTGCACCACATCCGCCGCCTATATCACGCAAGATTTGAGCACCCGTAATAGAACCGTCTTTTTCCACGACAAAGCCAATGACCACCATACCTTCTATACCATTTTCTCTTGCGATAGTCGGATATTTTATTTTACCATAAATATACCGCAATAGCTTTGTTTCAGCGCAGCTTTTTTTGTCATCATTCGTGCCGTCTATATCCTCGCATCCTACAAAGCGGGGCATTTGTTGAACGCTGACAAAAATTTTACCTGCGTCTTCATCCTCTTCCTCAACGATTATTGGAGCAGGAGGCGGAGGCGGTGGTGGCGGTACAACATCCGGTTTCCCTAATGGCGGTGGTGGAGGGGGCGGTGGTGCGTCCACAACTGTTTCTTCATCTACGGTTTGGTCTTCAAAAATGACTTCTTCCTCTATCTCTTCCTCCGGCACTTCCAAAATTTCCGGTGGCGGTGGTGGAAGTGGTGGCGGAGGTTCGGGCGCACGAGGTGGAATAACCATTAAGTCATCATCTAATGTTATTGTTCCTGTGGGAATATCAATTTCCCGTTCATAGGTCGTCCAGTTAAAAGCAAAGATGACCAGTACCAACGAAACCACCATTCCAAAGCGCAATAAAGTAGAAGCATAAGCAAATACATTGACTTGCGGGTATTGCTTGTATGATTGAGACTGCACCACATCTGATGCCAACAAATCGCGTCCTTTACGTCTCATCTGCCAACGCAGCAAAGCAATGATACTCACCACTACTGCACTAATAGCCAACAGACTAACTAAAAATTTTATTCCTGTAATTTCTAACATAATACCAAAATTTGAATGCGAGCCGGGAGCAATGTGTGAGGGCAGCACATCGCTCCGACCCGGAATATGAACAATAAGGTATTACGAGGGTACCGTCGTAAAATGAGTGAATGTTTTTAATGCTAAAATATTGTAATGCGATAATTCGGAAAACATTATAACATTGTAGCATTACAACATTATCGCATTAGTAATCTACACAAGGACAGATGACATAGATTTAAGTTTTGGTGTATCGGGAGTAAAAAAAAATAAAAAAACATTTTTCGTATAAAAAAACATGAATTATTTAACATTTGCTATGCAACTAAATAATTCATTCTTTCTACTATTATAATAGGAGGCATCACAAAACATTAAACACCTCTCTGGCAAAAACACATCTTTATTAATTACCACTCCTGTTTTCTATTCCGAATAAGAAGTCATCAACTCCAACATCAATTTCAACTTCAAGAAACATGAATACGCTGAAGTTGAGCTAGAGTTGAAATTGATATTGATGACTAAATAGTTCTCTAAAATTGTAACCATCTGGTGCAAAAATTACGTTGAAGCACCTGATTACTTATCCGATGTCACCTTTCTATATGATTGATGAGCAGCATGAACAAGAATAGCTTTTTAATATTTTAAAAATTAATTTATAATACATTTATCATTAAAAATATATTTACACAATTTATTTTAAAATAATATTTTTCAAACTATGATATTATAATTATTTAATAATACGAAATATGAACACCTTTTTTACATCAAGAAAAATTTATTGCCTCTTTGTTATTTTACTATTACATGGTAGCACCTATGCACAAGTAGAATGTATCAACGGCATGGCGGGGATTTACCCTTGCGAAGGAGTCAATTTGTTGGCAAATATGCCGACTTCAACGATAGGCGGCGGCAGTGGCAACGATATATGGGGTTGGAAGAGTCCGACTACGGGTACAGAATATGTTTTGTTCGGGCGCACTTCGGGTACATCATTTGTGGACATTAGTGACCCTGTAAATCCTGTTTATATCGGCAATCTGCCTACACATACCAGCAACTCTTCATGGCGGGATATTAAAGTATTTAACAATCATGCTTTTATCGTCAGTGAAGCTCCCGGACATGGGATGCAAGTCTTTGACCTTTTTCAGTTGGATACCATTACCACACCGCCGATAACTTTCGCTGCGACCACTCATTTTAGTGATGCAGGAGTAGGTGGTACGGTGGGGAGTTCGCATAATATTGTGATTAACGAAGATTCCGGTTTTGCTTATTTGGTGGGTGCAAATTTGTGTAGTGGTGGCTTGGTCGTGGTGGATATCAACACACCCGCTTCACCTTCTTATGCAGGTTGTTTCAGTTCGGCGGGCTATACACACGATGCTCAATGTGTCAATTATGTCGGACCAGATACAGATTATACAGGTACTGAGATTTGTTTTAACTCTAATGGTGGTAGTGGCTTAGTCATTGTAGATGTGACAGATAAAACAGATATGACTACAATTTCAAGTACGCTTTACGCCTTGAAAGAATATACGCATCAAGGCTGGCTGACCGAAGACCAGCAATATTTTTTGATGAATGACGAACTTGACGAAGCCCGAAACGGTAACAACACACGCACACACATATTCGATGTGCGCGACCTTGATACTCCTGTCTATATGGGTTTTTATGAATCAGCTTTGGCAGCTATTGACCACAACCTTTATGTAAAAGACAATCTGACGTTTCAATCCAATTACAGGGCTGGTTTACGGATTTTGGACATTAGCGATATTGCTAATGCAAACTTAGAAGAAATTGCCCATTTCGATACTTATCCGCAAGGTGACGGCGCGAGTTTTAGCGGTACGTGGAGTAATTATCCATATTTTGAGAGTGGTGTGATTGCAGTGAGTAATTTTGGTGAAGGCTTGTTTTTGGTGCAGCAGCAAAACTGTATCGACATACAATTGAGTATTGCGCTTGAGGGTACTTACGATGTCTTGACAGGTGAAATGTCGAATGTGCTATTGGAGCGTGGCTTACTGCCCGGACAAAGTCCTGTCGGGAATCTTGCTATACCTACACCTGCCGGACAACCCTATCAGACAAGCACATGGAACTATAACGGAACGGAGGGCAGAGCTTGGACGGATGCCAATTATTCGACAGATATTGTGGATTGGTTACTTGTTTCTTTTCGTTCAAGTGCCTCAAAAAGCACAGAGGTCGCTATGACGGCTGCCTTGTTGAACAAAGACGGCAGTGTTGATTTTCCGAGACGATGTGCTTTGCCACAATTGTCAAATCTGGACTCTGTATATGTCGTGGTGGAACATCGTAATCATATCGGGGTGATGTCACCACAAGCCGTTCCCATTAGCAATAGCGTATTGGCTTACGACTTCACATTGGCAGACAGCTATAAAGATATGACGGGTTTTGGACAAAAACAACTCGCCGATGGTACATGGACGATGTATGCCGGAGACGGTAATCAAAGCGATTTTCCAAGTTATGATATTACCGGAAACGACAAAGCAATATGGGTAGATGAAAATGGTAATTTCGATGAGTATCATATCCCCGATTATAATTTGGATGGCGATGTCAATGGTGCGGATAAATCGCTGTGGGATGCCAATAACGGTGTGTCATCTAGAGTACCTAAGTAGGAAGAACTGTGTTATGGTGTTAATGTGTTACAATTGAACTTTTGTATTGCAACACATTAACACGACAACACTATAAAATCAATAATAATTAAAAATGATGTAATTAATTATCTTATCCATACACCTGTTTCATAAAAAAAGCGTCTTTATATAAAGGTTATTTTACAAAAATAATTAATTGATTATTAAAAATAAATACATTTTAAAATATGTATTTTGTAGTTTTTGAATATCAACGTATCAAATTTGCACAAAATGGTATAAATCAATTTTTTAAGATGACATCCTAACACTTCATCATTCGATATTCCTTGCTCAATATTCAATATAATTGGACTTTGGACAAAATGGAAATTGGGAAATTGGGTTTAAACTGTAACTTATTGATAATCAATTGCATAAGTTTTATTAATGAAATAAAACATGTAATTAATTATTTTTTGTAAAAATCTAAAAAAGTCCCGATAGTTATCGGGATTACCTAATTTCCCAATTCCCCAGTTTCCTTTGTCCAAAGTCTAAAATATAAACATTTATCGTTATGAAACTTACCCTGCCCATAATCATATTCACATTATTATCCGTTTTTATATTTGCTCAGGATTGTACCTTAGAAGATGCCTCCGACTGCGTATGTGAAGACGGTAGCGAGGCATGTTATTTATTGCCCAATATCAATGTATCGCGCGATTTGCTCGAAAATTCCGGCTCACGCAGAGAGGATTCTCTTCAACTCAAGATTTCGGTATCTACACCCAATATTGGTTACGGTCCGCTTGCGATTTTTCCCTCCAACAATATTATATGCGGTACAGATACTATTTTTGATGCGCCCTTGCTGATTTGCCCTGATGGTAGTCAGCCCCGTCAGTTGGTCAGGCAGCGTATTTATAAAAAAAAGGAAGGACAGATGGAGTATGAAGAACGCGACGCAGGATACATGGCTTACCACCCTACGCATGGACATCTGCACTTCAATGATTGGAACAATTACACGCTTCGTATAGAGATACCCGGACAAAGCAACCCCTTGAAATGGCCCATTATCGGTGAGCGTACCAAAATGGGCTTTTGCCTGCAAGATACCCATAGTTGCGATTTTTTTGAAGGCTACTGCCGCAATGAGGAAGGCGATACTTTATTGAGTAATAATATACCGAATTACGGACTTGGCAGCGGAGAATATCAAGGTTGTAATTATGCACAACAGGGCATTAGTGTAGGGGCAATAGATATTTATTATCTCACCGTTGATGGTATGGTGATTTCGATACCCGGAGGTACTTGCAATGGGAAATATAAACTTGTCGTAGAAGCGGATCCCGGAAACCAAATTGTGGAAAGCAATGAAAACGACAATATAGAAGTCATAGATATTGAACTGACCAAACAAACACCTCCAGATGTTTTTCTAAGTCAGGAAGTGCCTGTAATCGGTGGAGAACAAGTTATCCATTGTGATAGTAGCTCGGTCAAGCTTTCTGTTCCCGGCATTGGTAGCCACTACCGTTGGTCTAATGGCGACACCACACGCATTGCCAATATCACCGAACCCGGTTTGTACTATTGTACCATCCAGACACCTTGCGGAGAAGTCGTCAGTGAAAAAGCACCTGTCCTTGCCGAAGTTTGTGAGACCGATTGTATAGACCTAAAAATCGGAGTGTGGCTGGAAGGTAGCTATAATGAAGAAAAAAATGCCATGAGTACAGACCTCCAAAAACTCCAATTGTTGCCCGGACAACAACCACCTGATATCACCTTAGCCACTCCTCCCGGAAATCCTTACTGCGTAGCTCCATGGAACTACTATGGTGTAGAAGGCTTTGGTTCGACTGCGGGTGTTTACTCCCCTAATGTGGTAGATTGGGTACTCGTTTCTTTGCGAGATAGCATTCCCAGCGATACCGAAATACTACAAACAGCAGCCTTATTGCTCAAAGACGGTTCGATTGAATTTCCAAATAAATGTGCCTTACCCGCATATCTTGATATTGACTCCGTTTATATCCTCATAGAACATCGCAATCATATTGGGGTAATGACTCCTAACCTTGTCGGCATCTCCAACAAAAAATTCAGATATGATTTTCGGGAAAATAACAGTTATCATGCAGGCGGTAGCGGACAAAAACAATTGAATGATAGCACTTGGGTCATGTTTGCCGGAGATGGTTATCAACTTGATTCCATAAGCTATGACATTAACGGTGCCGATAAGGTACCATGGGCAAATAATAACGGACGATTCAATATTTACGCATCGGCAGACTATAATTTAAATGGTGATGTTAATGGTCTGGATAAAGCATATTGGAACAATAATAATGGCGTTTTCTCGGCTGTACCTAAGTGAAAATTCCAAATTCCAAGCACCAAATCACAAATTCCAAATAACAAGGTTTTCATCTTTTAAAATTTGTTTTTTGGTGCTTGGAATTTGGGATTTATCCTTTTTTAGCAAAATAAAAAATAATCCAGTCCTTTTTTGAATTTATTTTTTTGCAAATAAGTAATAATCTCATTTTGAGCAACTTCTCCGGCTACAGCTATAATGATTTGCGGGTCATCTAACTGTGAAATAGCAGTAGGCGATTGCAAAATTTGACCATAAATATCCACACCAATTTTACGGTCATTTTCACACACCCAATCAAATGATATATTTTGCTGAATAAGGCTCTGTGCAATATTTTTTCCTTTTTTGCCTGCTCCCCATATCACCAATTCCCGATTTTTTTTCTTTTCTAATTTTAAAAAATAATATAATTTTAATTGCAAAAAACGATTATCGGCATAGTGTTCATCATTGCGCGAAGCGCGGCTTGGGTGGTCACGCCAGAGGTGCAATATGTCGCCACTTGCCAGCACTTTTAAATGGGCTTCATACATCCGAAAACACAAATCATAATCTTCCGGATAGCGGTCGGCACCAAAGGCACCACAAGCCTCAAAGTCTGTACGGTGCAGCATCCAGCAAGGCGAAGGAATGACACATTCTTTATAAATATCCGTAAAATTTGTGCGGGTTCGCGTGAGCGTATTCAGCCAGTTTTCATATTTGCGATAGCCGTCTTTTATGCCCTCTTCGGCAAAATATTTGACCAAGCCCGTAGCAACACATCCTTGTCCGGCATTAATGAGTAAACGGCGTAATGTATCGAGTTTTTGAAACGGCATCAGGTCATCTGCATCCATGCGTGTAATGTATGCACCTGTGCTGTGCGAGTATGCCAGACGCAAGGCTTCAATAATTCCATTGCCTTGATTATCAAATACTTGTATGCGTTTATCTTTTTTTGAAAATTCATTTAATATCGCCCCGCTTATATCGGTAGAATGGTCATCAACGGCAAGCAATTCCCAATCGTCAAGCGTCTGTGCCAAAATAGCATCAAGGCACTCGCGGAGATAAACAGCCGCATTTTTGACAGGCATCACAATGGAAATTTTCTGCATGAGTAGCGAGTTCACGAATTACCGGAATAGACCACACGTTGCGGATAAGGGATTTCGATATTATTTTCTTTAAAAACACGGAAAATTTCGTAGCGCAAATCGCTCAGGGTATCGCCCGAAACGATGAGGTAGCGCGAGTAAAAATACAATTCAAAAACCAATGCCGAATCACCAAAATCTGCAAAGCGGACAAAAGGCGCAGGCTGCTTCATCACACGCGAATGTGCCTGTGCAATGTCGAGCAATAAATCTCTGACTTGTTCGGGGTCGGAGTCATAATGTACACCTACGGTCAACATAAAACGCACACGATTATAATCATGATTCCAGTTGTTGACACTCTCCACCACAAGTTTGGAATTAGGTACCACCCTCACCACATTACTACGTGTCTCAATATCAGAAGTGCGGATACCGATACGAATGATACGCCCTACAATATTGTTGACTTCAACGGAATCTCCCACACGAATTTTGCCTTCAAACAGAATAATCAGCCCCGAAAAAAGGTCATTAAACGTCTGTTGCAAACCCAGACCAAAACCCACTGCCAGTGCAGCAATCGCTCCCCAAATCACATTGGTATTGATACCCAAACTCTGTATTGCCCACAATAAACCAATGGTGTAAATAAAATATTTAAG
Organism: uncultured Saprospiraceae bacterium; assembly: GCA_938028705.1. Lineage (GTDB taxonomy): Bacteria > Bacteroidota > Bacteroidia > Chitinophagales > Saprospiraceae > JAHDEO01. Next base: position 12,285 of record CALIZI010000183.1, read on the forward strand.
TAATTGATTAATAGTGTATTGCGAACCTATTTCTGTTTTTTGACGTTTATAAACACGCGGTAAAAGTTTGGTAGTCAGCAACCATACCAAACCATAAGCCACCAGAATGACAATAGCAGCTGATATGAAATTTATAACAGAAAATTCAAAATCAGTATCCCGAAAAAGCCTTAAATTCAGTAGTTGTTCGAGCGTATCCATGTGCTGTTGTTATACTGTATTAGGTTTAAAATTATACTTTTTATTTTACAAAATGTTTCATTGTTATATTGCTATATTGTTGATAAACAGTTATTTATGATTTAATTGTGACTATATACAACAATAAAACAATGTAACAATCTAACCATAAAGCAGT
>CALIZI010000184.1 GCA_938028705.1 uncultured Saprospiraceae bacterium
TCTTTACTTAAAATTTATCCAAATAATATTTGGTAAATTCATAAAATCGCCTTTTGGCAGCTCGGAAAACTATTTTTTGCTCGAATTTTGGGTCAAAAATTTAATTCAAAAAATAGTTTTTTCAAACTCGTGAATGTAAGTAATAAGTCATTCACTTCAAATTTTTCATTTTACCCTTATACACACAGGACATTTCAATTTGAATAAAAAAAACATGTAAATATCTACATAGATAAGTATGTTTATCTGAATAAATTATTTTTATTATAAAAAACAATCAAAAAAAACTACCTTTGCCGCTCAAAAATACTATCACATTGACCACCGACAAATCTTAAAAATGGATATATTAAAGCAACTTAACTTAAAAGAGGTCAACTCCGGCTCAAGCACGGGCAAACAATGGTTTGCTGCGAATGATAAACTCATTGAATCTTACTCCCCTGTTGACGGTAAACTGATAGGCAAGGTCAGTACAACGACGAAAGAAGAATACGAACAAATCATACAAACTGCCCAAGCAGCATTCAAACAATGGCGACTGACACCGGGTCCCTTGCGCGGCGAGATAGTTCGCCAATATGGTAATGCCCTACGCGAACACAAAGCGGCTTTGGGTAAATTGGTGTCTTATGAAATGGGAAAAAGCTATCAGGAAGGACTTGGTGAAGTGCAGGAAATGATAGATATATGCGATTTTGCCGTAGGGCTTTCCCGTCAGTTGTATGGTCTGACTATGCAATCGGAACGTCCGCTACACCGGATGTATGAGCAGTGGCATCCGCTTGGAATTGTGGGCATTATTTCGGCATTTAATTTTCCGGTAGCGGTATGGGCTTGGAACGCTATGATAGCTCTCGTATGTGGTGACGTGTGTGTATGGAAAGGTTCGGAAAAAACACCGCTTTGCTCGGTGGCTTGCCAACAGATCCTCGCCGAAGTATTGGCTGCCAATGACGTTCCCGAAGGCGTATCTTGCGTCATTACAGGAGATTATAAAGTAGGAGAATGGATGACCAACGATACGCGCGTGCCGCTGATTTCGGCTACGGGCAGTACCCGCATGGGCAAAATCGTAGGTGCAACGGTGGCGTCAAGAATGGGTAAAACACTCTTAGAACTTGGTGGCAATAATGCCATTATCGTTTCGCAAGATGCCGATTTGGAAATCACTACGGTAGGCGCAGTATTTGGTGCTGTGGGAACTGCGGGGCAGCGTTGTACATCGACTCGTCGTTTGATTGTTCACGATAGTGTGTATGATAAAGTAAAAAATAACCTCGTGAGTGCTTACCAACAATTGAAGATTGGTGATCCGCTTGACGAAAAAAATCATGTCGGTCCACTCATTGACACAGATGCGGTGAATAATTATCTGAAAGCCATTGAACGGGTAAAAGCCGAAGGCGGAAAAATGCTCGTAGAAGGCGAGGTACTCAAAGGCGCGGGTTACGAAAGTGCTTGCTATGTGCGCCCGTGTATCGCAGAAGTGAAAAACGAGATGGCGATAGTTCAACATGAGACTTTTGCCCCCGTACTTTATCTGATACGTTATAACAACTTGGACGAAGCGATAGCCATGCAGAATGATGTGCCACAAGGTTTATCATCTGCTATTATGACAACTAACCTTAGAGAAGCCGAACTCTTCCTTTCCTCTGCCGGTTCAGATTGTGGCATTGCTAATGTCAATATCGGAACAAGCGGTGCAGAGATAGGTGGTGCATTTGGCGGTGAAAAAGAAACCGGCGGTGGTCGTGAAAGCGGCTCGGATGCCTGGAAAGCCTATATGCGTCGCCAAACCAATACCATTAATTATAGCAAGGAAATTCCTCTCGCGCAAGGTATTAAATTTGATTTTAGTTAAAATTAGCTATGAGGCATAGTTGCCGATTCATAGTTTATTTTCGTAATTAAGTGTCCGTAATGATACTTAATTACGAAAATTCATAAAATATTTACCTCAAATATTAGCCACACCTTTAAACATTTCGTTTAACTTCGAAGAGCTTGAGCATTTGTACTATAAGATGAAAGTTATCACTTTTTTGACTTTGGACAAAATGGGAATTAGGGAATTGGGAAACTCAATTTAAAAACGTAACTTATTGATAATTAAAGAAATAAATTTTATTAATAAAACATATAATTAATTATTTTTTGTAAAAATCTAAAAAAGAGAGGATTGCCTAATTTCCCAATTCCCAAATTTCCTTTGTCCAAAGTCTAATCACTTTATGTTTTTGAATGATCCTTGGGTCATTTAACCTATACAATGATATTTACTCTGTCACGATTCCCACTTTAAGCCCTTTGTTGTTTGCGCTGTTTTAAGAAAATATAGCTGATATGTGATAAAAAAGAAAACCATAAAAACAGTTGCTATCTAAAAATACATAAAATATGAAACGAGTGGCTAAATATTATGATATACTTATCATGGAGGACAGACCCGCTGATATCAGACTGATACAAGAGGCTTTGTCTGAAGTAGAAGAACGAATCAATATTTCGGTGGCTATGGACGGAGAAGAAGGTTTAGACTTTTTGTATCAAAGAGGGGAACATACAGATAAACCTATCCCCGACCTCATTTTTTTGGATTTAAATATGCCCAAAAAAGAAGGAAAAGAAGTGTTGCGGGTTGTCAAAAACGATGACAGATTGAAAGCTATCCCTATCATCGTACTGACCAATTCTTACCACCCGCAAGAAATTCTGGAAGTCTATAAATTACATGCCAACGCTTATGTACACAAGCCTTTGGACTTTGATGATTTTCGTAAAGCGATTGCTATTATTGTCAGTTTTTGGTTGTCAACGGCAGAAATACCACCTAAGCCGGAGTAGGGTGGAGTTGATAGAGTTTATAAAGTTTATAGAGTTAATTAGTTTATAGAGTTTATAGAGTTGATAAAGTGAATTGATAAATGCTTGACTTGTTTGACTTTGATAATCAACGATTTAGATTAATTTTAATAAATAAAAATAAATTATTATGGATTAAATTTTATTTTATAATTTATGTAAAAAAATGTTTTATATAAATATTTAAAATTACAACCGTTGTTTCTCGTATTTTTTACGGTAAAAAAAGATTTAAATTCTGAGTTCGGTGTAAACGGTCATGGGGATATTTAAGAGTTGTAAAATTTTCCAGTGTACTGGTTCAAAGCGATGTAACTCAGATTTGATGATATTTC
>CALIZI010000185.1 GCA_938028705.1 uncultured Saprospiraceae bacterium
AAATACGAAGTAAGAAAACTAAGTGAGCGTAAGAAATTCATGATTAAATACTTAGAAACACTTTGTGAACTCTGCGTTTATTCGATTTTCGTGTTCTTCGTGGGCTTAGTGGTTCAATAGCATTACATGTGCAGCACTACCTTGTCAATATATCCTTCCTGTTTTAAGAGATAAGTTACCATCAAATATTGAAGTCTCCCAATACGAAATTCTTTCATTATCTCAAGACGATAAATTATTTAAAATATAAGTGTTTTTCATAAAATCCCATGCAGTAAACATACCTGTGTATTATCATAATCAAGATATCACTATACTCCTATTTTATCAACGCTCGACAGTTTTTTTACACTAAAAAAGCTCTCCCTCACCTCCAAATTCATCCTATATAAAAACTAAAATTATGTATTTCAGCGGAACATTCTACCAATCCCTGCGTAATTTTATAACAGAAAACAAAGGACAAAAGCCATTTACTGAATTGAATACTTACGAATTGTGTTAAGCTAATGTGTTAATCGGAAAAAATCAGTTCATCAGGTTTATTTACGGATTATTCGTTTGAGAATAATATAATTACTAAATTAGCCTGATTCCCTGATTAACCGTTTTTACAAGTATTAAAATAATTCAATAAATGCCCAGATTTATGAGAACTATTCTTCTTGTGCTACTCCTGATGCCCATGTTGTTAGGAGCCACCAATACCAATTCACAGGTACAGTTCATCAACAACAACCTCAATAGTGCCAAAGAAAAAGCCCGTCAGGAGGGTAAATTATACGTCGTCAATTTTGTGACTACCTACTGCTACCTATGCAAAATGATGGACGAAACCACCTTTTCCGACGCTCGCGTGACCAACTACGTAGAGCAAAATTACGTTCCCGTCAAGGTCAATATTGAAGATTTTGACGGTATCGAATGGAAGCAAAAATACGACATCCGCTTGGTGCCGACCATTATGATATTCGATTCCAATGGCGAACCCGTTGGGCGATACGAAGAATCTATGGGCAGTGCCAGAATGCTCGAAGTATTGGAAAGACACAACCTCTCTCAAAACAAAACCATCGAAAACACTACGTCACCGGTTCATGCAAATATCACAAAATCAAAGACTTATACACCGCCACCACCTGTATATACACCACCGCCTACATACACCACAACCGGCAGACACACCACTTCCTCACCCCTTGTCAACACAGCACCGGATGCAGAAACCCCCACAGGCTTATTTGAATTTAATGTGAAGCGCGCCCCAACATCGGGCTATGGCGTACAAATCGGCGTATTTGCAGAGTACGGCAATGTACTACGCGAAGTAGAGCGACTTGATAAGCTCTTCGACACACAAATACTCGTCAACATCAACCAACTCAAGGGACGTACTGTTTACAAAATCATTGTCGGTTACTTCCCCACGCGACAAGATGCAGAATCTCTCCAATATCGAATGGCATTACAAGGCACCACCGGTTTCATTGCCGACTTGTCGTCATTGCAGTAATTCGTTTATTCATATTACGAATCAACAAATTACAAATCAACGAAACCATGAACACATTAATTAAAAATATCAAAACTTTGGTGCAAGCCGGAGAACTGCCCGACGCGCCACTTCGCGGTAAAGACATGGCAACTTTACCTGTTATTGATAATGCTTTTTTATTCATAAAAAATAATCAAATAGCGGGTTTTGGTGATATGAAAAACTGCCCCGAAAGGGCAGATAAGATTGTCGATGCCACAGGTAAAATGGTCTTCCCTACTTGGTGCGATTCACACACCCACCTTGTCTATGCTGCCAATCGGGAAGGAGAATTTGTGGATAGAATAAAGGGTTTGACTTATGAGGAAATTGCCCGTCGCGGTGGTGGTATTCTCAACTCCGCACGCCGCTTGCGCGATACGCCCGAAGATGTATTGCTTGAAGATGCTTACGAGCGTTTGCAGGAAGTCGTGCGCTACGGAACTGGTGCCATAGAGATAAAAAGCGGCTACGGATTGACCCTCGAAAGTGAACTCAAAATACTTCGCGTCATTCGCCGATTGAAGGACATGACCGATGTGACTATTAAAGCTACTTTTCTTGGCGCACACGCTTTGCCGCCCGAATATAAAGATAAGCGAACTGCGTATATTGACCTGATTATGAATGAAATGCTGCCGAGAATAGCCGATGAAGGCTTGGCAGATTACTGCGATGTATTTTGCGAAAAAGTAGCGTTCACTCCGCAAGAAACCGAGCGCATCATCGCTGCCGGACAACAGTACGGGTTGCGTCCGAAAATTCACACCAATCAATTCAACTGCATGGGCGGCATACAAGCTGCCGTCAAACATAATGCCCTCTCGGTGGACCACCTTGAAGTGGTCAATGAAGAAGAAATTGCTTGTCTTCAAAACGCCCCTAATACCATAGCGACCTTGCTCCCATCCGCTCCGTTTTTTATCAACGACCACTATCCGCCTGCCCGAAAACTGATAAATGCCGACATTCCCTTAGCACTTGCCACCGACTTTAATCCGGGGTCGTCGCCTTCCGGCAAAATGCCTTTTGTGGTCTCGCTGGCATGTATAAAAATGCGAATGACTCCCGAAGAAGCCATTAATGCCGCCACCATCAACGGTGCTTATGCCATAGAAGCCGACAAGACATTGGGCAGTATAGAAAAAGGAAAACAAGCCAACTTTTTTATCACCAAAAAAATATCTTCTATCGCCCAATTACCTTATTCATTTGGGAGTGATTTGGTGGAAACTGTTTTTATTCAAGGTAAAAAAATATAGTCTCGTAATTCATTAACTCGTAAGCCTTATAACTTCTCTAAAACTTGTCAGACATTTTCAAAATGTCTGACAAGTTTTAGCCCAAGTAATGGAATGTAACACCGTCAGCCTGACGGCAGTGAGGCGGTGTGCCGTCAGGCTGACGGTGTTACATATTACCCAATTTGGGGGCTACATATTCAACTTGGATTAAATGGGTGCAGGACAAATCTTTAATTTTAGTAAAAAAATGATTTAATGCGAGTTCTGTAATGACTGCTTTAGCTGTCAAGTATTTTTTATTTAAATTTTTATAATTAATTTAAAATGAATTACTTATGTAATGTCTCTTGTT
>CALIZI010000186.1 GCA_938028705.1 uncultured Saprospiraceae bacterium
TTGAAAATCAAATTATTGTTAAAAAACATTCACGTTATACACTTTTACATTTTACATTTATTATTTTACAACTTGTCCCGACGAATGACGGGATTTTACATTACAATAACGATTTTCACCTTATAGTACAGATGAGCGAAAGCATTTTTAAAAATAAAAAAGACCTCGTTAGTACGATATTTGTTTTGCATGCAAGGAACGGGTTGGAAGCACCGTTCTACAGGGTATTGATGAGGAAGTCGTTTTGCCATTCTTTGAATTTGCTCCATACAGGGTCTTTGGGGAAGGGTGCAGTGATGGTAACAGGTTGTTTTTTGACGGGATGCTCGAAGGAGAGGGCGTAGGCGTGGAGGTGTATGCGCCCGTCGTCGTTGATTTTGGTGGAGCCGTATTTGATGTCGCCGCGTATGGGTGTGCCTATTTTGGCGAGTTGTACTCGTATTTGGTGGGCTCTGCCGGTGTGGGGTTGTACGGCTATGAGGTGGTGTTGGTCTATGGAGGCATTGAGGTGGTAGTCGAGTATGGCTTTTTTGCTTTTGGACCCGGAACGGTTGCTGGCTTTGGCGATGTTTCTGGTTTCGTCTTTTTCTATCCAATGGGTGAGTGTGCCGGCAAAGGGGTTGGGGCGGTCGTTGGTGATTGCCCAGTATCGTTTGGTGACTTTTCTTTCGCGGAAAAGCGTGTTCATGCGGGAGAGTGCCTTGCTGGTACGGGCAAAGACGACGACTCCGCTTACAGGACGATCGATGCGGTGGATGGTGCCAAGAAATACATCGCCGGGTTTGTCGTAACGGATTTTTATGTATTGCTTGACGTATTCGGAAATGGGCGTATCGCCTGTGCTATCGCCTTGTACGAGCCAACCTGCGGGTTTATAGACTGCTATAAGGTGGTTGTCTTCATGTAGTATTTGTATGCCTTGTTGTTCTTTCATGGTGCAAAGATAAGAAAAAGTGTTGTGGTGTTGAAGTGTTGGGGTGTCGAAGTAGGAGTTAAACTATTGTTTTAAATTTTGTTTCTATGTAAAAACATTGTACATTTGCAGCCGCTAAACCCGTAGCTTGTTTTTACAAGGTAAACGGGGATGATTGATTCATAAAATTTAGTTTATTTAAATGGTAAAAATCAGATTACAAAGAAAAGGTCGCAGGAAGCAACCTTTTTACCACATTGTGGTGGCAGATGCACGCGCACCACGTGACGGACGATTTATTGAAAAACTCGGTTATTATAATCCGATGACCGCTCCCGCTACTATCGAACTCGACAGAGATAAGGCTTATGAGTGGCTGACGAAGGGCGCACAACCTACCGAAACGATGCGTGCTATCCTTCGATTCAAAGGCGTATTGTATAGAAAACACTTGATGCGCGGCGTGAAGAAAGGTGCTATGAACGAAGATAAAGCGATGGAATTGTATAATGATTTCATTACGGAAAAAGATGCGAAAATCGCACAGCGTTTTGAGGAAGAAGCTGGAAAGAAATTGGCTCGTCTTGCTGAGATTTCAGGTGTTGCGCCACCTCCTCCTGCACCACCTGTGGAGGAAGTAGTAGAGGAAGCACCCGCCGCTGCTGATGCCGCAGAAGCTGCTGTTGAAGAAGTCGTAGAAGCTCCTGCCGAGGCTGCCGCAGAAGTTACGGAAGCCGCAGAAACTGCCGTAGAGGAAGTTGTGGAAGCTCCTGCTGAAGCTGCCGCAGAAGCAAAAGAGGAAGTCGCAGAAGCTGCTGCCGAAGTTACGGAAGAAGTGAAAGCTGAGGATACACCTGCTGATGCTTAAATTTTAAAATTATTTTAAGTAATAATATAAAGCCCGCCTTGTGTGGGCTTTTTTTGTTTTATGGTTGTATTGATTTATTGCTATATTGATTTATTGTTCTAATTCAAAAATTAAATCCTTTTATAGATATTATTTTAATTTAAAATGTATAATTTAAATAATTTTAAAAATATTAACTTCATTACATTTTGAAGGCTAACAGATGTTTTTTATCATATTTTATACGTTTTTATTTTTAATAATATTTTTAAAAAATACATTTTAAAATAAATTCAATTACATATTTTAATTTTTTAGTATAAAAAATCCTTCCTATTAATAATATTAATCATGCAACAATAAAGCACTGCAACCATGCAACAATCAAACATGAAAGACTACATACATATAGGATTTACGGGTAAGGCACATGGCTTGGATGGCAAATTGAAGCTATCACCTTTGGAAGCATATTGGGAAGATTTTACTTATTTAGAGGTCTTATTTGTTGAGGAAAAAGGACAGGCAATTCCGTATTTTATTGAGCAACTCAACCTGAACAGCGTACCGCCTTTGATGCGATTAGAGGATATTAACACCCGCGAAAGTGCTACCCGATTAGCCAATAAAAAAGTATGGGCACGCCGCACCGACCTCCACGAATCAGAAGAAAAAACGACCTTGACTTATCACAAATACATTGGTTATATGCTCATAGATGAGCATCAAGGTGAACTGGGAAAAATAGAAGATATACAGGCATTTCCTCAACAAGAAATGGTATTTTTTCAATATCATCATGAAGAAAAATTTATTCCGCTAAACGATTCTCTCATTGTAGCTGTTGATGAAAATAAACAACAATTAATGCTTAGCTTGCCGGAAGGTTTGCTTGATATATAATTTTATAATGGTTAATGGTGAACGGTTAATGATTAATTTGGGGTTAGTGATTAGTTGATTAGTGATTGGTTATTAGTTAGTTATGGACTTGTCATAATGAAAAAGGTCTCCATAAAAAGGTCTCCATAAAAAGGTTTATTTCCTGAACATAAAAGTCTAATTGTTTTTTTTAAAATATATAACACTTGCTTAAAAACAATTTTTAGGCTTTGAGGTATCTCAAAAAGATAATGACCTTTTTCATGAGCTAATACTCCTAACTTACTGACTAATAACTAATTAACTAATCACTAATAACGCCAAATTAATAACTTTCGCATGGTGAGAACGTTAAAAATTAACCATTGACCATTAATCGTAGGGTGTGTAATCTGTCAGCAAAACAAGTCACCGAAAAAAGAGGGAAAAAATGCCCGCAAGGCATAGCTTTATGGTAAAACAGATTGAAAAACAACTAAATAGCGGTGAGTCAGTATTGTAACAGATTACACACCCTATGGTGAACGGTTAATGATTAATAACTTTCGCATGGTGAGAACGTTAAAAATTAACCATTAACCATTAACCATTGACCATTAATCATTATAAAATATGCGTATAGACATCCTCACCGTACTACCCGAATTATTGGAAAGTCCTTTCCAACATTCTATCATGCAACGCGCTCACGATAAGGGTTTGCTCGAAGTACATCTGCACAATCCGCGCGACTATTCTACACAAAAACAAAAGCAGGTAGATGACTACCAATTTGGCGGTGGTGCGGGTATGGTGATGACGATTCAGCCGATTGCCGATTGTATTGACAAATTGAAATCGGAGCGCGAGTATGACGAAATTATTTACCTCACACCGGATGGCGAGCGATTGACACAATCTATTGCCAATCAACTATCTATGCACCAAAATATCATTATGGTATGTGGACATTACAAAGGTATAGACGAGCGCATACGGGAGCATTATATCACACGCGAAATCTCGATTGGTGACTTTGTACTTTCCGGTGGCGAACTTGCTGCTGCTGTTCTGACCGATGCTATCGGGCGGCTATTGCCCGGTGTGCTGAATGACGAAACCTCTGCCCTTTTTGATTCGTTTCAAGATAATTTACTCGCGCCACCTATCTATACGCGACCCGCCGACTATAAAGGTTGGAAAGTGCCGGAAGTGCTGCTCTCAGGGCATCAAAAAAATATTGACGATTGGCGATATGAACAAGCTGTGAAACGTACTCGCGAACGCCGCCCTGACTTATTGGATGAAGAATAATTATATAATATAAATCGTTAATTAGCAACTATATACGTGTAGTCATCCGCCCGATCTAGGGTCAATAATTCTACTGGCTCTTCGGCTGTTTTCATTTATCGGTATTTTTTCTTCTTTGTGCGGACGCTTGCGCCCGCCGTCTATTTGTCCTTTTTCGGAAAGCATAATAGCTACGGGGCGTGTTGCTTCAAATTGAGCGAAAATAATGACCATAACTACTGTAATCGGTACACTCAATATCATCCCCGTAATTCCCCATAAAACGCCCCATACAGAGAGGGATAAAATGGCTACTAAAGGACTGATATTCATCGAACTACCCATCAATCTCGGCTCCAGTAAATTCCCAACAAGTATCTGAATCGTTCCTACTACCGCCAATACAATTATCGCCTCTTTGAAACCGCCAAATTGGAGCAGACAAAACAAAGCCGGAAGCGCAGTGGCAGCTAATGAACCCACCGTTGGGATAAAATTCAATAAGAAAATCAAAAAAGCCCAAAATGCAGGTGAATCTATCCCAATCAACAATAAAGCGATATAACTCAAGCCGCCTGTCAAGACACTCGTAAAGGTTTTTAAACCTAAGTAACTCGTAATGGACTGTTCTATCTTTTTCGTAATATCATCAAATTGTGTATGTCTGTTTTTATCCTTAAAAAGAATCTCCAACTTTGTTCTAAAATTGGATTCCTCCGACAAAATAAACAGCGCATAAATGATAATCATAAATAAATTGCCCATGATACCCGATAGCGAATTGAGCAGTGGGCCCAGTACCGCACCAATATTAAAATCAGCAGATTGTGCCTTTATCATTTCAATCAAATTAATGTGCAACACTCGATTCAACTGATTGATAATCAAGTCAATATTAGGTTGATATTTGGGATAAGATTGTGCGAGGTTATTGATATTGCTTGCAAGAATATTCGCAGCGATATTGATGACCACCACAATGATAAAACCTGAAATAACCGTTTTTACCCAAGATGGTACACGTTCTCCGACCCATTGAATCCTATCCAACAGCATTTTCAATTTACGCATAATAAACCATAACAATACCGCCAAAATAAACGGTACCAACAAACTCTGACCATAGACCAGCGCAGCAATAATGGCTATTGCGATAATGAAAAATGAAGCGACATTGGTGATTTTCATAGTGTGTAAATTTTACAAGGGAGATTATGGTTGTAAAGTTACTGCTTTCCGACGGGCTTTGCTATTGCAGGCTTTATTTTGTATTTTAGCAATATGAAAATATTACTTGACATCGCGCCGGAGAAAACAGACTTTGTACTTGAACTATTACAGAATTTTGATTTTGTGCGTGTGGAAGATGTATCAGAGGAATTGACGGACGCTCACAAAGCTATTTTGGATGAACGTTGGGCAGATTACGTTGCTAATCCTGATAGTGCAATTCCTTTGGAAGATGTGAAAAATGAACTGTTGGCGAACTTACCTAAACGCAAATGGTCAGGCAGTCTCTCCGACGAAACGGCAGATAAGATGTTAGAACACACCAAAAGATAAGCTCAAACCGTAGCTTCCCTCTCTATCATATTTGAAATGATATTTTTTAGTTGTTTTAGGATTTTAAATATTTGAAAAATATCATCCCTTGTAGCGACAAATTCATCGCTGATACAGTATTTCCTGTCTTTGAGTGTCAGAAAAAACCAGTTTCTTCCCATGACATACGCACCGTACATCGAATATTGATTTTGGTTGATTTCCTGTGCGGTCATCATGGCAATCAAAAGCTGTCCGAGCGGGTCATTATCCACGCCTTTTTCTTTTTTATATTCGTGTAAGCAAAAATAGGGTTCTTCGGGTTCATATTTTCCGGAAGCAATCATAAAATCTACATCTCCACCAACTTCCTCCCCGTCAATCTTCCCGGATAATCTTCTGTTAGCGAATGATTTATAATTTCCATTGTCGTAATCAACTTTATCGACTATCAAAGCAATGAACTTCATGACTAATTCTTGCTCATTCCAGATGTCTGCATTTTCTCTAAGTTTGCTTTGTAATCGTTTTAATTCGCGTACTTCATCATCAGTAATTGGCAGGTCGGCACTCAACCAATGGTTCAAATCTTCGCAACTGGGTTTGGTGTCCAGTGCAAATTTTTTTGCCATATCATGCCTTGTCCAATTTCTAAAAGATTTCATATTGAAATATTTTTGTTTTCTCAAAGTTACGATTTTCCGATGGGCTTTGCAATGCTGGGCTTTATTTTGTATTTTAGCGGTATGAAAGTAATGATAGAACCAAGCACAACCGCAGAATTAGAACGCTTGATAACGATGCTCCACACTATGGAAATTGATAATTTCGAGATAAGTGATGTACCACAACCAAGCATTACGAAAGGTGATAAAAGCCTTGACCCAACTACGCTGTTTGGAATATGGAAAGATGCGCCGCGCCAACTCGCGGATGTGCGTACACAGGCATGGACACGTAAAAATTAGGCTATGGTACTTTGTGATACCAACATTTTCATTCATGCCTTCAATGGCAATCCCGATACTATCAGTGAACTTCAAAAGATTGGTCTTGATAATATCGTTATCTCTTGTCGTGACGGTCATGGAATTGTATCAAGGTATGGGCAATAAAAACGAATTGGCGCAGATGAAAAGTCGGATTCGGTACTACGATGTGATTGAAATTGATAGCGCGATTTCAAAGTTGGCGGTGCGTTTTGTGGAGCAATTTAACCTGAGTCATGGCTTGGTGATTCCTGACGCAATTATCGGCGCAACTGCCGTAGTGCATCAGATTGAGTTATTCACTTACAACCTGAAAGACTTCCGGTTTATGCCTGATATTCAATTATATACACCGCAATCTACTTGATTTTAGCGATATGAATAACGCTGATTTGATACAACGCATTACAGTGAACCCTGATATTTGTCATGGCAAACCTACCGTGAGAGGGCTTCGTTATCCTGTGGTGAATGTCTTGGAAATGTTGGCTTCGGATATGACGCAGGAGGAAATTTTGGCAGATTATCCTGATTTGGAAAAGGAGGATTTGCAGGCTTGTTTGTTGTATGTTCAAGCCACCGCATAATCCGAAACCTCCCTCAATTCAGGCGATAAAAAACCCACCACAATATCCGAAGGCGGTACGCCTTTATAGACCAATTCCTTCCCGAAATCTATTTCGGTAGAGTTCTTTTGTAACCATATTTTCCCGTCAATAATATCAATGTGGACAATAGCATGATGTACGCGATTGTCATCGCTGTCCCAACCAAGCATCATCACCTGATAGCTGTGGCTTTCGCGGTCAATGATTAATTTGTGGTGGATATTTGGGTCGTAAGCGTAATTGACATCCTTTAGGCGACCAATCATCTCGACTATCATGGATTCGTATTTTTTTGTTTTATCCATTGCTTTACAATTTTAGCTTTTTCATCAAAAAGTATGAGATGTATTTGTTCTCTTTTAAAGGTCTTCAAAACGGGTTCTTCTTCGTTTTCTTGGTAAACTTTGTTCGGCATTGCTAAATACAGTAATCGGTCATACTTTTTTTCTTCCAAAATAACACGATAACAAATATATTTTCCAACCGCCATGTACAAATCCGTAATAAACGAAGGTCCGCCAAAACTCTTAATTTCAATCGCAATCTTTTCATTGCCTCGCTCGGCTGCAATGATGCGTTCTGCCTCCAAGTCAATGTAAACAGGAATTGTACCCGACTTCAATGATAAAGGGTCATTCATTACCGTCCAACCTTCTTTTTCTAAGGCGGTTTTAAAGGCTTCGTGGTATTTGTCTTTGGCTGACATAGTTAGGTAAAGTTACGATTTTCCGACGGGCTTTGCAATGCTGCGCTTTATTTTGTATTTTAGCGATATGAATAACACTGATTTGACACAACGAATTACAGTAAATCCTGATATTTGTCATGGTAAACCTACAGTGCGAGGTCTTCGCTATCCGGTGGTGAATGTCTTGGAAATGTTGGCTTCGGATATGACGCAGGAGGAAATTTTGGCAGATTATCCTGATTTGGAAAAGGAGGATTTGCAGGCTTGTCTTCTATATGCACAGCAAATGCGGAAACGCAAGTGGTCGGGTGGACTTTCCGACGAGACGGCAGATAAGATGTTGGCTTATGTAGAAAAAAGTCGTCAGGAATGGGAGGAACGCACCCAAAATTTTGCTTTTGCGCGTGAAGAAAGGCTATCGGAGGAATTGACGGATGCTCACAAAGCTATTTTGGATGAACGTTGGGCAGCTTATATGGCAAATCCTGATAGTGCTTTAGATTGGGAAGATGTCAAAAACGAACTTATTACAAAATACAAACCAACATAACTCAATTATTCATCCCCACCCAAAAACAAATCCGGTATCTGCGGCATCCCCAACCACTGCGCGATTTTATTATATTGCTTGCCGATGTCGATTGCTCATCTCTCGGGTCAAAACGTGCTTCCAATGTCTCTTTGACCTGATAATTTTACTTGGTTTTTTTCACAAAATCAACACCTACTCTTGTAGGATGATTGAAGGCATGATTAGCTATTCTTTGAGCGTATGTATTTCTCAATGTAATTTTGTAGGTTAAGTCAATTGAGACATGACAGTTATCCGGTAGAGAATATGCTTTTAAGATGCGTTTCTCAATTTCAGGACTTGGAATATGTAACTGAAAGGGAATAATGTATTTCTCTTGTGTCCAAAAAATACATGTGTCTTTGTCGATAAAAGATTTAAATCCACCATCCTCCTCTTTAATTCCTTTTGATAAATTACCCTTTTGGCCCTTCACAAAAAAGAAATTATTGGCTATATTATCGGGATGTAAGCAATCGCACAAGGCTGTGATACATAAGTAATATTGGTTTGATTGCTCGTTAAAAAATATATCTCCAAAATTTAATTTTGATTTATTTGAGACAATTGTACCATTGTAAAAAGTATTTATTTTCGCCAGTTCTTCATTGGTAATTTTGTATCGTTTCTTCGAGATTTTACCCAAAAAAACATCATCCAATATTTTTAATGTCGAATCTTCCAAAGTTAACTTGGCATTTTCAAGTAGTATAGATTTGAGAAAACTTGTGAATTCAATATCTGGAATATTTATACTCTCCAATATCTGTTTTCTATGAAACATCAACGTGTCATGTGAAACATCCAACAAATTCGAATCAATAAATGATGAGTTCTCTGCAAAACTATTTTGCATATCTAAGCCGAGCAATTGTGTGAAAAAATTTTCAGATTCTTGTATCTGTTTGGATAACTTGTTCAGTATTTTTGTTGCACTATTTTCCGATTTATTAATTATTGTTATAATAGTCTTATTTATATTTAGTGTTTTGTTGTGCCTATTGATGTGACTTGGTTTGTTGAGAGATGATACATCAGATTCGTTTAAATTTAGGTAAGCATACTTGACCTGAATTAGAGCGTTTCCAATATCATTGTTGTCTGTAACTTTTTTTATTAACTCTGGTAAGTCAGGATCTATCCTTCTAAGTTCGCCGTATAGTTTGCCATTTTGTTTAGCATTGTCAATATCGATTTTCTTGAGTGGTAAGTCGCCTTCATAAGGAGCTAAGCTATCACGTATATTATCATAGTATATTTTATTATAACCTGAAAAATATACAAGAATATTGTTAATGACTTCATCTGTATTTTCATTAGACGTATAAATAGAACAGAAATGAATATGTTTTTCACTAGTAACTCTTGAAAGTAGCTTTAAAGCATATTCTTCACCTGCTTTAATACCGTCTAAACTCCAATCCAGCAAAACTAAATCCCTTCTCTTGAACATATAATTAAGCAAGTCAGTATTTCCAATGTCATTTGGTTTGAATTTATGGACAGCAAGTGAAATACCTTTTTTCTTAAAGTTTGTGAAAAGACTTTTTGATAGTCTTTCTTCTAAAACGGCATTATTGACAGGCATGTAGGCTTCCGCTGCTTTTTCGTCAATAAAAATAGCCGACTTGATTGATTCATTTACAATTTCTTTAGTTTTCTGATACAGTGTCATGGGTCTTACTTTAGAGGTGCTATGACAAAACAAGCACCATCCAGTCGGTTGTATTGCTTGTCATTAGTGGCATAAATATTAAGGTAATTTTCATTCAAACTTTGCTTGGCGAGGTACAAGCCTATCCCACGCCCGTTCGGACGTGTAGTGTAGAATAGTTCAAATACTTTTTCTAAGCGGTGTTTTTCTATTTTAACTCCTGAATTGATAATTAATATTTCGTCAGTATCGGGCAAATAATCCAATTCGAGACGTTTGGTTCCTGCGTTTCTAAGCCAATAAATGGCATTATTTACAATATTAATAAAAACGGTGTAAATTACAGGTTCTTTTATCCTAATCGTATGTTTTTTGAACGCTGCGGATGCAGTAAATTCAATTTTCTCATCAGCTATTCTTGAACTAAAAAATTGTTGTAAATAACTATATATAGTTTCGCAATTTATATCTTTTTTTACTACGCCAGAAATTCTATACAGAGGAGACAGTAAAGCATATTTATCTTCTAACTGCTTAAAATTCTTCTTCAGATACTCAAATTGTTTGGGAGATTGTGCGGATATTTCCTCATCTAATTTTTTTAATAAATAATTAATTGTAGAGTAAAGTTGGTTAAACTCATGGTCTATAATTTCTACAGCTATGCCTAGCTGTGCTGTTTCTTTTGTTTGTTCCCATTGGTATTTAATGGTTTCATATTCAGCCTTATAAGCCCCTTGTACAAGTTCCTCATTAATGTCAAAATCTAATCTTTTAATATGTTTAACTAATGGAAGTAACTCATTATCAATTTGTTCTCTAAGAAATTCAAATTTTTCTTTAATCGTATCTAATGCAGATATTACACCTTCTCTCGAATCTATACTGTCGGTTAGATTATTTTTTTCATATTTTAGTTGTTCCAATATGCGATTACTGCGTTCTGCGTATTGTTTTTTTATATTATTAAATTGTGTGGATAATTCTTGTTGATTTTCATATATTATTTTTTCTAACTCACTATTGTATTGAGTGGCGTTTTTCGCAAATTCTTTTTGTAAGTCACGGACTTCAAGTTTCTTTCTTGCGTCTGTTAATAATTCCTTACTTTCTTTTTTTATAGTTTCATTAAATTGTTCTAATTGATCTTCGTATTTGTTTAATCTATCTAATTGCGTATTTGTAAGTTTATACCGTTCTGGTATTTTCGGTAATAATTTCTGATAACTTATATCTAATTTTTGAATATTCTCTAAAAGTGATTCTATGTGTGCATAAGTGATGTTGGGAGCTTGTAACGCTTCTGCTAACCACTCCAACAACTCCAAATATTTTTCTTTATAATTTTCAAAACGTTCGGGGTATTCTTTCAATGATATTGTAAATGCACGTTTTTCGGTTGTTTCTCGTTTTTTATCTTTTGCTATTGCTTCTTTTTGCTTTTTAAGTTCGTTTTTCTTATCTCGGAAGATAGGTTGATGGGCATCCGTTGAAAAGTACTCTCTTGCAAGTTCCAAAAATAACTCCACTAAATCATATTCAAACGCCTTATAAGGAGCATTTTTAATAAGTCCCTCTCGTCCTGCTTTATCTTTAAGTTTTTTATTTTTATCCCGAGACAATTCAATATAGCCAAACATTCTGCGATAGGAAAAGTAATAATAACCTGCTTTCTTGCCACGGCGTTCTTCAAAATTTAAAAAATCAGCACTAGGTCTTCCGTAAGGAAGCACTCTGAAACCATCTCGATAGACATACAATCCACCAAATTGAGTCGTTTTATCTTTTATTTTCTTAAAAGCTGTTTCGCTTAGTTTAGATTCTTTTTCAAGTCCTTGTGAATATCCCAGTTTAATAGCAACTTCTCCATAAAAACTACTTTCTCTTTTTTTACGGGAATTTTCATAGGCATAATCTATTATTTCATCATATATTTTTAATTTCCCTTCAAAAGTGCCGTTACCATCAAGCATACCATCTATTATAATATCTGCCAGTTCGTAATCTTCGGGAGTAAAAAAATTACCGCTTGAAGTCAAGAAATCCCGGTCAGCTTTAAATGCCTGATGTATCGGCATTGATATACTCTCAATATCAAGTTTATCAGTTTTAAATTCATTGATAAATCCAGATAAACTTGAAAGAACAAACTCGCGATAGCCTAAATCATCTTCGTCTTTTTTTGTTAGTTCAATAATCTGTTCAAGCGGTTCAAAAACGATAAATTTTGTTCCGTGATCACTTTGTTTATCAATAATATCAACGAGTATTTCTTCATCAAAAAAACTTGGAATAATAATATTATCAACGGAAGTTTTAATATCATTTTTTAGTTTTATTTGACTTTCTTCCCATATCAAATTATCTTCTTCATCTTGCTTTTTTTCAAGATTTTGCTTAAAAGCATCTTGAAGGCTTTTGAATTTGACCTGAAATTCATCAATACTCTCTATATGTTCGACAGGAATATTGACATCATCCAAAAACAAATTAAAATTTTCTAATAATCGCCAGTCAAAAAATAAGGCTTGTAACGGATGTCCTTGTTTCTTAGTCAACATCAACATTGGCGAACCTAAAAAAGCCACAGATAAACGCCCAATACCTTTTTCACCTGCTTTAATTCTTGGTGCTTTCCATAGTGTTTCTTCACCTTCTACATCAGGTATGTGTGTGCGGCTTTTGGAATCTGAACCCAAAACCAACCACTTGTCAAGAATGTCTTTGCGAGACATACCTTTACCGTCATCTGTCATTGCAAACAGAGGTCTTGTGAGTTCTTTATAGCCTGTAAGGTAAATTTCGGCAGTCAGATTTTCTGCGTAGGCATCATAGCCGTTTTTCCACAATTCAGTAATAGCGGTAGGTAAATCAGCAATTTGCCCTTTCCCCAATAAATCAACAGCTCTTGCTTTAGTTCTGAATTGCATTTTTATGATTTTTAAGGATAGCCAAACCTATTCTTTTTGCGTATTCGGGCGGCACAGCATTACCTATAATTTTGGCAATTGCAGCCATTCCTGTGCCTTCAAAGATATAATCTTTTGGGAATGTCTGTAAAACTGCACCTTCTCTTAAAGATAAGCCTCTATTCTCTTCGGGATGTGTAAAACGGCCATTTGAAATACTTGTAAATCTTGTTGTTATTGTAGATGAAGGTCTTTTCCACCATAGGCGTCCGAAAGTATCTCTAAAACTGTTGTCCTTTCCAACAAAACATGGTAATTGTAGTTCTTTGTCACCTGCGAAATCAAATCTGTTTCCTCCATCCTTTTTGACTTTTTTGACTCTTTTTAAGTTGAGTTCGCTTAATCCTGCAACAGAGTGTTTGAAAGGAGATGAGTCTTTACGTCCTGCCTTAATTTTCGGGAAGCCGTTTTTTTCCCCCAATACATCTATTACGCAAGGTTTTTTACCCTCCGCTTTTAGTGGTTCTATTTCGTTGTTGCCTATCCTTGAAGCAATTAGTGTAAAGCGTTTTCTATTCTGCGGAACATTGTAATTATTGGTATTATGGATATCATAATGAACTTCATAGTCTTGGCTTTTAAGCCAAGTAATAAAACTTTGCAGCCCGCTTTCGTTCTTTTTCCTTAAAATACCGGGAACATTTTCTACAATAACATATCCCGGCACAAAATATTTAACAAAACGTTCAAATTCTATTAATAAATTCTTTGATTTTTGTGATTTATTTCTGTTTGTGTTTATGATACTCCAATATTGGCAGGGACTACAACCAATAAGAACGAGATTGTTGTCATGAGGTTTTATATTAAGTTCTTTTTCTAATTTTTCTTCAGTTAATTCAAATACATCGGCTTGGATAAATTGACTCCCTTTAATATTAGCTTCATAAGTTGCTCTACAATTCTCGTCATTGTCAATACCTGCAATGACCTTAATTCCAGCTTCTTTTATGCCATAGCTCATCCCACCTCCACCACAGAAGAAATCCACTGCCTTTATTTGAGTTTTTGCACCCATTTTTTTTGATTTTGATTTTAAACTTGTAAAAATATTTATTTTTTTTCTTTTAAACTATTTTTTAGCCATATTTTTACAACATTTTGTTTTGACTAATTCGCCTATCACTCCCCCAAAACATTCTTCAACTCATTCAATTTCAAAAGAGCCTCCACCGGAGTCAGCGTATTAATATCCACTTTATTAAAAATCTCCATCATGCGATTAAATTTCGGGTCAACGGCTTCAAAGATGCTCATTTGGTAATTTTGGACGGGCATCTGTTGGAGGGTTTGGTCGATGTCGGTATTGGTGATGCGTTTTTGTTCCAGTTGGGCGAGGATTTCGTTGGCGCGTTGGACAATGGATTTGGGCATACCTGCCATCGCCGCTACGTGGATGCCGAAGCTGTGTTGCGAACCGCCGGGCGTGAGTTTGCGTAAGAAAATCACCTTTTTGCCGACCTCTTTTATCGCTACGCTGAAGTTTTTGATGCGTGGAAATTTGGCGGCGAGTTCGTTGAGTTCGTGGTAGTGGGTGGCGAAAAGCGTCTTGGGTCGGGCGGCTTTGTTGTTGTGCAGGTACTCGGCGATAGACCAAGCGATAGAGATGCCGTCGTAGGTACTCGTGCCGCGCCCGATTTCGTCGAGTAGGATGAGGCTGCGGTCAGAAACGTTGTTCATAATACTCGCCGTTTCGTTCATTTCGACCATAAAAGTGGACTCGCCCGACGAGATATTGTCCGAAGCACCCACACGCGTAAAGACCTTATCAACGATGCCGAGTTTCGCGCTTTTGGCAGGCACAAAACTCCCCATTTGCGCCATCAGACAGATGAGTGCCGTCTGTCGCAATACGGCGGATTTACCCGACATATTCGGTCCGGTAATCATCAAAATTTGTTGGTCGTCCTTGTCGAGATACACGTCATTGGGGACGTAAGGCGCGTCGGGCGGGAGTTGCTGTTCGATGACGGGGTGGCGACCTTCCTTGATGTCAATCACAAAGCCATCATTGATTTCCGGGCGACAATATTCGTGCTTCAAAGCCACTTCTGCAAAGGAAATCAGGCAGTCGAGTTTGGCGATAATCGCGCCGTTTTGTTGTATTGGTACGATGTAGTCGCTGAGGTCTGCCACCAAGCGTTCAAAGAGTTCGTTTTCCAAAACCAACATCTTTTCCTCCGCACCTAATATCTTGACTTCCAACTCTTTAAGTTCCTCCGTAATATAGCGTTCTGCATTGGTGAGGGTTTGTTTGCGTATCCAATTTTCGGGTATCAAACCCTGATTTTTGTATTTATTCGTCACTTCGAGGTAGTAACCAAATACATTGTTGAAACCAATTTTGAGACTCGCAATTCCGGTGGCTTCCGCCTCGCGTTGTTGGATGCCGAGTAGGATGTCTTTGCTGTTTTTCACCAAGTCGCGCAGCTCGTCCAAATCGTCATTGATGCCGTCTGCCATCACGCCGCCTTTTTTGAGATTCACAGGCGGGTCGTCCACGAGATGCGTGACGATTTTTTCGCGGATTTTCAAACACAAATTCACACGGTCTGCCATCTGTACGAGATTGTCGTGTCCGCTTTCGGTGAGCATATTTTTAATCGGTTCTATCGCTGCCAATGACCGCCCAAGCTGCCGCACCTCACGCGGATTGACCTTACCCATCGGCACTTTTGAGACGAGGCGTTCTATATCGCCGATTTGTCGTATTTGCTTGATTAAAAGGTCGGTAGTTTCGCGTTCTCGGATAAAAAACTCGACCATTTTGAGTCGCGCTTCGATGTCATTTTTTTTCAACAGTGGCAGCACAACCCACTTTTTCATCAGTCGCGCACCCATCGGCGAAATCGTTTTATCCATCACATCCGACAAAGGAATCCCCGACTCATGCGTACTATAAATCAACTCCAAATTGCGAATCGTAAACCTATCCAACCACACATATTTTTCCGCCTGAATCCGGCTGACCGAATTGATGTGTTTGAGGTTGGTATTTTCTGTCGTGGCGAGGTAATGCAGGGCAGCACCCGCCGCGACTTGCGCCAATTCCATTTCCTCTACGCCAAAGCCTTTCAAGGTCGGCACAGAGAAATGTTCCAACAATTTTTCGCGGGTATAATCGGGCTGAAATACCCAATCTTCGAGCGGATAGGTATAGAGTTTTCCACCAAATTGAGTATTAAAATCCTTCGCTTTGACCTTGCTAAACAAGACCTCCGAAGGGTTGAAACTTTGCAGCAATTTATCCACATATTGGTCATTGCCTTCACTCACCAAAAGTTCGCCCGTCGAAATATCCAAAAAGGCAATGCCGTAATGTCCTTTTCGCCCGTAATGCACCGCCGCGAGGAAGTTATTTTTACTGTGGTCAAGCAAGTTATCATCCGTTGTCACGCCGGGCGTTACGATTTCGGTGACACCGCGTTTGACGATTTTTTTACCCTTACTCGGCTTCTCCAATTGCTCACAAATCGCCACGCGATAACCCGCCCGCACCAGTCGCGGCAGGTACGAATCCAACGCATGATACGGCACTCCGGCAAGTGGCGTTTGGTCGCCGCCGTTGTTGCGCGAAGTGAGGGTGATGCCGAGTACATTTGCCGCTGTCACCGCATCTTCTCCAAAGGTTTCGTAAAAATCGCCTACGCGAAAGAGCAATAAAGCATTGGGATGCTTTGCCTTTGTCGCATTGTATTGCTGCATGAGTGGGGTGACTCTTTTTGTTTTTGAATTTGCCATATTGTAACGGCTACTTTAGTTGCCTGTTTTGTAACTAATTAAGTATTTTTATTTTTCAAAATCTTCATCCACGCCTCTACGTGTTCTACCCTTACTTCCGTAGAATTTCGGGCATCTTCGGTGAGATTTTTAGTGTATTTTTCGATGAAAATTTGGTAGTCGTCAATGAAGCGAAGATAGTATTTTAGCGTGGTTAAAATGCCATTGGCAATGATGTCAAGACCGCTTTCATTTCTGATTTGACTGATGAGTTTTTCTACTTTTTTTTGTGCTTCAGCATCTTGAAATCCTGCATCAAAAGTTGTCAGAATATAGTATCGTTTAATGGGTGTATCTTTAGTCTTTTTTATAATATCAAAAATTAAAAATTCGTCAATCGGAATATTATGTTTGACCTCAATGACTTCAAAAGGTTGGTTTTTGTGGTCGTAAATTTCAATATCGCCGTAGCCTTTTTTATCAGAAGAAGTGTGAACTTGTAAGGGCAATAATTTTTTCTTTTTGTAGCGGTTAAAATTAGAACTGATTAATGTTTCATAAATGGAATAAGTAGCAATTACCGGTAAGCGCGAGCTATTTTTTACCTTAAAATGTGCCTTTAACATTTCAAGTATTTTCGGAATATTTAATAGTTCCGTTTGTTTTGTTTTTTTGTTTGCAGATTTAAATATTTTTTCGTTTCCTTTCGTTAATTCTATTAATTTATAAAAAATATAATTTAAATATAATTCAGGATTTACCTTGTTGGTTTGCACCTGTTCAAATATATTTATAAAACTCGCTTTAAGTTCTTTATTTCTGATTTTCAGACTATTACCTTCTTTTAAGTTCCATTTTATACGTTCTCGCGTTGCTAATGTGAGGAATGAACTTTCTTTATTCGCGTATTTAGGGAATTTTTTTTTGAAAAATGGTGTCGTGATTTTAGTGTCTAAACTTCGTGCGGAATATCCACCTTTAAAATCAGTTCTATGCAAGCGAATATCTTGTTTAGGGTCAGCTATTTTCTTTACCAAACTGGTCACTAAAGCTGCAAGAATAGATTTATTACTATCAATTTTTTCAATTAATAAATCAACATCTTGTTTAATATTTTCATCAACATTATCGTAGTTATTTTGGGTTGCGGCTTGATAGGCTTTTTCTAATATTTTGGTTTCCATTATACAAAAAGTTCTTGTGCGTAATCGGTTTTTCTTAATCGCTCATTGGTCAATTCCACATAATCGGGGTTAATTTCAATACCAATATAATCTCGATGAAGGTTTTTGGCAGCAAGGCAGGTCGTACCACTTCCGCAAAAAGGGTCAAGTACGGTGTCCCCTTCTTTGCTCAATAATTTTATCAATTCCTGCACAATATAAATCGGATAGACCGCCGGATGACGATTATTCTTGGTGATTTCGACAGGACTTTCTATAACATCTTTTTTTAATTTATTACCCAAAATATTGATGATACTGAATCCATTATTTCGGATTTGATTATTTCTGCCACCGTCTTGTCCTCCGTAGGCAAGTTTGTGAATACCTCGTATTTTCATTCTAAAACTAACGATTGTTCCACTGTGTACTTTTTGGATAGCTTCGTTTAGGTCGCGTTTTGCATGGTCTTTTTCTTTTTCTGTAAGCTCCGCATTATCAATAAGTTCAAAATATTTTTGTCCTACTTTGTTCGATGTACTGCGTTTCTTTTTATTAAAATCATCCAAATGTTTTAAATAGTTTTCTAAATCAAAATGATATTTTTTTGATTTGACGAAAATAAAGAATGGTTCGGTAGCCTGTATCAATTTTCGTTTATCTTGTCGAGGCGTAGGATTTAATTTTGACCATGTAATTTGATTAATCAAAAACACTTTTTTACGCTCTAATGCTCTAATTGCAAACTTAAAGGGCAGCAATGAAAGTCCTCCGTCAATATACTTATCTCCCAAGTTGAATACAATCGCTCCTGTGCTTTTAGTTACCCGTACACACTGCATGAAAATAGCTAACACATTATCTAAATATTCATTTTCAGTAACTTCATTTCCAATGCCTAATGAACCATTTCCATAATTTCTTTGCTGAAAATAAGGTGGTGAGGTAATCACTAAATCAACACTACCACTTGGCATTGATTTGAGTTCTTCAAGACTTTCTCCACAGATAATTTTATTTTTGATAATTTCATTCATAGATAATTTTTTCACAAAAATAAATGAATATCAAAGAAACTCACTGTAAAACTCATTTTTTATAAACAAAATACGAAATGAATAGGTATTGGAAAGATGTGATTGAAGAGAATTTAGGGTTAATCTCTCACTTCCTTTATTTGGTCAGGATAAAAAACTCGGACAGTACCGTCATGGTATGTTTCTACGAACTTTATTTTTTTTAATAAAACAGAATCAGATTTATGAATAATCAAATTACCTTCACCATTTTTAGTGATACTTTTTTCCTGTAAAAATACTTCTGTGTTCTTCACGACAAAAGAATGAGAGTAGCGATTATAGGCTTTAATTTGTAAACTATCACCTTTCTTGAAGTAATTGACTATACCTTGTTCAAGTGGGTAATTACCTTTGCTCAACCCCTTGGTTATCAGCATATAATAATCCTCTATAATCCTTTTGTATTCGCTATATCCCGGATGTTCATGCAAACTTTTGTAAGGAGGTTGCCATTTTACAACACGCATTTTTTCTTTTTCTTTTGCAATGGCATAAAAAGCATCACCATCTAGAATAGTTAATTCAAATTGTTTGAACATATCAAAATCTTCACACCAAAATCCGAGTGTATCAATAGTGTGCACAAAATCGCTCCATAATTCACCGGAAATAGGCGTTGTCGTCTTTATAATATCTCCTTTTAGATTAAGCAATTTATTATGTGTCAATTCCAAAAAGTATTGATTGTCTGAATTGTAAACAGAACAAAGAAAGTCGAACGTTCCCCACCCACTCAAGCCTTGAAATCTGTAAACTGAGTCCTTTTCAGATGTCGGAAAACTCCTAAAGAAATGCCTGTCTATTCGGATTGAATCATTCAAATAATAGTCAATTCGTAAACTATCTTCTCTATCAATTTCTTGTTCACAATTTTGAGGCTCTTTTTGGTTTTGACAAGAGATAAAAAATATTAAAATAAAGTATATGATAATTTTATGGAAAGTCATTTGATTGGATTTAAGCTAATAATTCTGTCAGGTTAAATGCTAATTCTTCTCAATCCACTCCAATGCCTCACTTTCGTTTTCCTCGTCGGCAGCCATAGCTGCATAGCCATCTTCCAATGTAGCAAAAGAATGAAAGTAGTTTTTCTCTTGATTATCAAGCTGTTGTGCTTTAATGGATTCGAGAATAGTATTTGCAATATAAGCCTGTTTATCAATGGGAAGTTGTTGGATAGTTGATAAAATTTGCGTTGTACTCATGTCTTGTATTTTTGATAAAGATACGAGATTTTTGATAGGATTAAAAGTGTTACCTTTAGCTTCTCACAAATTACTTATCAACTAAACATGAACAAACAAATCCTTCGCCTTGCGATTCCTAATATCATTAGCAACCTTTCCGTGCCGCTATTGAGTACGGTGGATACTGCTTTGATGGGTCGGCAAGAATCGGCGGCATATATTGGTGCGGTGGGTGTCGGGGCGATAATTTTTAACTTTATTTATTGGAGTTTTGGTTTTCTGCGAATGGGTACAACGGGGCTGGCTGCACAAGCCTACGGCGATAAAAATAACCAAGAACTCGCGAATATTCTCGGCAGAGCTTTGTTGGTGGTCGTAATAGGCGGACTGGCATTGTGGGCATTGCAAGTGCCGATTGCTTGGATGAGTTTTTGGTTGTTGGATGCGAGTGCAGAGGTGGAAAGTATTGCACGAACCTACTACGATGTCAGGATATGGGCAGCCCCTGCGACTATCGGGCTGTACGCCATGATGGGCTGGTTTTTCGGGATGCAAAATGCTATTTATCCGATGCTTTTGACCATCTTAATTAACATAGTGAATATCGTTGCCAACTTGTATTTGGTAAATCACTTGGGGATGAAAGCAGACGGTGTGGCACTCGGTACGGTCATCGCTCAATATGTGGGTATCGTGGCAGCATTTGGTTTATTTTATTATAAATATCGTCGTTTTTTCGCGTATTTTAATCAAAAAGCGATACTCGAAATACAAGCTATCAAACGCTTTCTATCGCTCAATGCAGATATTTTTATTCGTACTTTTTGCCTGATTTTTGTCTTTGCTTTTTTCACTGCACGTTCTGCCGAACAAGGCGATGTTTTGCTTGCTGTCAATATGATTTTGCTCCAACTCATCAATTGGATGGCTTATGGCGTGGACGGCTTTGCTTATGCTTCGGAGAGCTTGGTGGGTAAGTATGCAGGTGCGCGTGACCGCAAAAATATTGACCTCGTGGTGCGTTATACTTTCGTGTGGGGAATGGTGTTGGCGGTAGGCTTTAGTGTAGCATATTTTTTCGGAGGAAAACCTTTGCTTTGGCTCTTTACCGACCAAGAAAATATCGTGACAGCTGCCTTGCCTTTTATGGCGTGGATGGCAGTGGTTCCATTGATTGCCACACCTTCGTATCTCTGGGATGGCATCTATATCGGCATGACCGCCTCACGCGAAATGCGGAATAGTATGATACTCGCATTAGCAATTTTCCTAATTAGCTATCTTGCTTTTCGTGGCATGGGCAATAACGGACTTTGGTTGGCATTGACTATATTTTTGATAGCCAGAGGCAGCATTCAATGGTGGTGGGCGAAGGGTGTGCTGAAGTGTTAATTTAAAAGTTCTATGGTGTATTTCATATTTCAATTACCTATATTTACTTGTCTTTTAAGTTTTTACTGGAGTCTTTTTTATTAACTTGACATAATGTCGTTTACCTAAGCCCTTTTTTGAATATATTGTTTTTATTTTTAAAATGTAGTGAACGTAAAACAATTTTGTAAATCGTCACGCAAATAGACGACATTCTAAGGTGAATGACATTATAACTTGACAATGTCATGTTCGATTTTTATTTAATATAGTCAGTGTTTGTCCTTAAATTTGGGCTAAAACTCGTCAGACATTTTCAAAATCTACCGATGAGCTCATATTTTCCGACAAAGTTTAAATGTCAGACGAGTTTTAGTCCAAATTCAAGCCCAATGCGGTCTATTATTGAATAAAAATTAAAAATGAGCA